>NZ_LJCS01000002.1:0-192644 GCF_001280945.1 Photorhabdus heterorhabditis
GAGGTATAGGTGCTATGATAGGCATCACTCAGTCCGTGTTGGGGTTTGGGATTTTTCGCAATTGATCAGATCGCAAAAATCGGACTGAGTTCCCTCCAAGTGATCTATTATTTTGAAAAGTTATTTATTCGGCTGTATATATAGAAGACATGATAACAGGGGTGTCTATGGCTGAAATTATTATATCTACCTTTTTTGAGAAAAAATCAAGGGATTCTTCTGAGTCTAATTTTTTGATATGGATATTTATTTTTAATTCTGAATTTATTTTCTTCAATTTGTTTTTAAGTGCTGTTACCTTGAATTCACCAATGTCGTATTTATCAAATGCGAATTGTCTGTTTAAATTAGTTATATCAACTTTGTCATAATCTATCAGCGTTATTTCACTAAAACCTGATGTGGCAAGACAGATAGCAATATGAGATCCAATTCCACCACAACTAATAATAAGAGCGTGTAAGTCTTTTTTAAATTTAAAGGGAGCTTCGATAGTGGATAAATGATAATTTAAAAATTCATGGCTTTTTTCCATTGATGTTTCTTTATAATCATCCAAATATGAAATAATCAATTTTGTATCTTTTAGTTTATTATAAATTTTTTTGATTAAATTATCTTTGCTGACAAGTTTTTTTATATGTTCTTCATCTATTCCTTTGCTTAAAGACTCTATAAAAGAAATTATTTTCTCTGATTTCTCTTGGATTTTTAATTCATAAGAATTCTTGCCATGAAGAAGCAATGAATTATTTTTTATTATTACAGATGCGTTAAGTTTATATATCATTTAAATTTTCCTTCCGTGTTGTATATTCACCTATAGTCATGAGAGTTTCTTCGGATATGTCTTTTTTGCAGAAATATCCTGTTGGAAAAATAAAAAGAGGAATATATGCGCATTGCTGTCTTAGATGTAGATCAATCAAAGAAAATATCTTTTCTTGAATCAATTTGTCACTACAGAATATAAGTTGTGAATAATATTTTTGGGGCTGTCCTAGATAACGATTATATTTTTCCTTTAACTATTTGTTTTAGAATATGTAATTGGTATTTTACACCCGGTGTATTAAACCTTTATTCACATTCCTTGAGAAAGAGCTCAAAATGCTCCTTTGGGATGCCATTAAATCTGTGCAGATGACGTTTGGCCTGGTTCCAAAATTCTCTATTCCATTGATATGATTTTGATTATTTTTAGTGTCTACAAACTCTGTACTATGGTTGATACGATAGTGTTTAAAATCGGATACATCTAACACATCATAGTTGGCAAAATTGTCTGTGTAGATCAGCCTGTTAGGCTTGATTTTCGCCGTGATTATCGGCATTAACGTATCGGACTTCGCGTTAGGTATTAGCCGGGTATAAACCTTGCCACTTTGCTTGAGAAGGTTTCTCATCAGGCCGATAGGCCGTTTATGTCATCAATTATCAGTCTTCGCAAAACCAGTGGGGTAACGTTTAAATTTATTCATAATGACGCAGAATCAGGCGTCAAATATCGTGTGCTGTGTCGTGATTGCCCAAGCTATCCGGGCAAATTTATTCGCCAGTGCACAGGTCACTACATTGGAATGTTTTCGTTCAAACTGCTGCCTGACCCAGTCAGCCAGTTTTCCTGAATAATGATCCAATCGCTGTATAAATACTCGTGCACATTGCACCAGTAATCTGCGCAAGTTCTTATTGCCTCGTTTGCTGATATCCAGCAGGGTATTTTTTCCTCCCGTGCTGTATTGCCTGGGGACTAATCCCGTTGAGGCGGCAAAATCACGACTTTTGGCATATTGTCGGCCATCTCCCAACTGTGAAGAAAGTAAGCTAGTTGTGATTGGACCAACACCCGGGATGGTCATAAGACGCTGGGCGGTGTCATCCGTTGTTGGCTGGTGAAGGAGATGATTTTACTACCGATTTACCGGGATGCTGAGCTAAGTCTGACGCCATTTTAACGAGCCTAGCCGTTCTTCTTGGATCACCAAGTTTAGCGTGCCCAAATTGTTCTTTAGCCCATTCATTATTACTTTTTATCATCTCAGAAACCCTCAATTAAATCCGTTAAGGATCTGATCGTGAGCTAAGCATTTAGTTCAAAAAAAAGTCCTTCACATCATGTGAAGGACTTCTGTATAAAAGACAGCCGACTTTAGTCGGTGGTTGTTGAGTAATGTTTATTATTTTGAAACATAATACAGAAAGTTTTTCGCCGGTAAAATTTGTGCTGTAACGGTATTTTGTATTGGGAGCAGGTGGGGCAACGTGATAGAGATGACTAACTTTGTTTTTCTATTCTTTCCACAAAATATGGCAAATTTGGTGAGATTTTTCCCGGCAAATAAGAATACGGGCAAAAATATCATTAATCTCTGTATCTTCAGATTCTGCTAGCCCGATAATGACTTCGGCAAAGAAGTCAGGGTTCAGATCGAAATCTACATGTTCAAGCCATTCATCAGAAGGATTTAATAGTTCGGCACCGCCACGTACTTCGAATTGTAAGCTAAATAACAGAATATCAGCAGGATCAAGATTGGATGGGGCCAGCTCAAGAAAGATGTCATACGCCTTTTCAAGAGTTTCGTCTTCTGTCATTCGGTTATTGAGATCTAAATTCATAGTTTGCGGGGGCCTGTTGTCCATATTGATTTATGCGTGAGTCATGAAGGAGGAATTAAAACATGATGACGCATTGATTGGTACCCCCGTCTTTACAAGACGAGGGGATTGATCACAGTAGCGGGCTAAAGAAGTAACAAATACGTTCAATAATTCGATGCCACAGAGGTCGTTGCTCCCACTCATTGGCTGCCAACAATGTAGAACGGGAAATATAATCGTATTGCACCAGAGTTAGGTCATGGCCAAAGTTTTCATCATCGATAACCACGGTAATTTCAAAATTTAGCCACAGGCTACGCATATCGAGATTAACTGAACCAACCATGCTGAGCTGACCATCAACCAAAACGCTTTTGGTATGTAATAAACCATCTTCAAATTGGTAAATCTTAACCCCTGCGTTTAATAGTTCAGAGAAGAATGCCCGACTTGCCCAACGGACAAGGAAAAAATTATTTCTACGGGGAACGATGATAATGACGTCTACACCCCGTAAGGCTGCGGTACAAATAGCATTCATGAGGTCATCACTGGGAACAAAGTAAGGGGTAGTCAGAATCAATTGCTTACGGGCAGAGAAAATAGCGGTCATTAAAGATTGTTGAATCAACTCTTCAGGGAATCCTGGACCGGATGCAATAATCTGAGTCGTGTGCCCACTGGCCTGTTCAAATGGCATAATGTTGTTATCTGGTGATGGCGGGAAGATACGCTGACCCGTTTCCATTTCCCAGTCACAGGCGTAAATAACCCCCATAGTCGTGGTGACAGGCCCTTCCATTCTTACCATGATGTCAATCCACTGCCCAACACCGGCATTTTGTTTAAAGAAACGTGGATCGACCATATTCATGCTACCAGTGTAAGAAATATAATCATCAATCAAGATGATTTTGCGGTGTTGGCGCAGATCCATCCGGCGTAAAAATAAACGGAAGATATTAACCCGCAAAGCTTCAACAAATTCAATTCCTGCTTGGCGCATGATGTCTGGGTATTGACTGCGACAATATAACCAACTTCCCGCTGAATCTACCATGACGCGACATCTGACCCCTCGGCGTGCTGCGGCCATGAGGGCATCAGTGACTTGTTCGACCAAGCCGCCGGATTGCCAGATATAAAACATCATCTCAATATTGTGTTTGGCGTTATCAATATCTTTGATGATGGTTTTTAATGAAGTGTCATAGGTTGTCAACAGTTGGATCTTGTTACCTTTAACACCTTCAAGCCCTTGTCGCCGTTCGCAAAGCTGGAATAAAGGTGTTGCTACTTCACTGTTTTCTGTGGCAAAGATATGGCGAGATTTGCGCAATTCTTCAAGCCATGTGACTGTTGATGGCCACATGGCTTTTGCCTGTTCAACTCTACGTTTCCCCAAATGCAGCTCACCAAATGACAGGTAAGCAATAATTCCAACTAAAGGTAGGATATAAATAATCAATAGCCAGGTCATAGCGGAAGTTACAGGTCGGCGCTTTATCAAAATGCGTAAGGTAATACTGGCAATAATCAGCCAATAGAAGAAAATAGCAAGCCAACTTAGGACGGAATAAAAGGTTGTCATGTTCGGCAATCAATCCTGTTTTGTTCAGACATCTTTGGTGGCGTTTAACTCGTTTTCCCAGAGGCACGGGATATAAACGATCTATTAATCTGATGAATTTACCAAAAAATCCGCAAATATACTGCAAGCATCATACTTGATATTAGTCATTTCGCATTATTGATATAAAAAGTACTATCCAGATACGTCTTGGATATCATTTTTAAAGGCTTATACCTGTTATCTTTCAAGTTGCCTCTTTGTTGGCTGAACTCTTTGCTATGCTCCCGGGGATTTGCTCCTTTGCCGTCGCGATGCATCTTGAAATCTATTGGGTATATAATGAGCGGGATTATTTTTACAGGTGTATTTTATGAGACATAGCAGGAATGAAGTAGGGAGGTGGCGGATGTTACGCCAGAGTTCCCACCGTCGTCGCCGGTGGCTGGTGGGGCAATCAAGACGTAATTTGCGAATTTATTCACTACGTAAATTAAATGGTTATAAACAACGTCGTGCTTTATTATTCGTTCAGTATGGTGAATGGATGCATTAAAAAATAGTATTTTTGGCCTTATATTCACGCTCATCTACAATCTTTATTGAATATGATTGCTATTTGCATTTAAAATAGCAGTTATTCGAGGATTGACTATTATGCTGCTAATAAAGAACTTTCTTATGCGCTGGATACGTTGGCCAGTATTTTTATCAGTTTGTTTACATATCTCTGTTGCTGCCGCACTTTTTGGTACTGTGATACCGGAAAGACAGCCTGATGTTGCACCTATGTCTGTAGCTATGATTCAGTTAGCTGCTGAAGAAGTTTCTGTATCAGAACCTGCTGCACCGGAACCTGTATCAGAACCAGAGGAACCACCAGAACCTGAACCTGTTCCAGAGCCGGTGATCCTAAAACCAGAGGTGAAAAAACCGAAGCCAGAAGTGAAGAAAAAGGTTGTTAAAAAGCAATCTGAACCCGTTGAGAAGAAAGCAGATCAATCGGAAAAACCATTGTTCAACCAGAATACACAGGCTGACCGTGTCGATAATAGTCGGAATGATACGGTGATTAAGCCGCAGAGAGGCCCAAAAGCATTAAGTAAATCTTTGCCTATTTACCCATCAAGAGCTTCAGCATTGGGGACCGAAGGTTATGTTAAAGTCAAATATGATATTGATGAAGACGGCAGGGTAAAAAATATAGAAGTGATTGGTGCCAATCCACCGAATGTTTTTGACAGGGAAGTAAAAAAAGCGATGAGAAAATGGCGCTATGAAAAAATACCCGCTGTTGGCTATATTACAACAGTAGAATTTAGAATTACTGGTATAACTCAATCCTGATTATTGGAAAAGAAAAAGGAGCATTATTAAGATGCTCCTTTTTTCATCCGTACCAGGTTTATTCGCAAGTGCTGCTGGCTAGTTGGAATTGGGTTTTACCTTCTGGTAAATGGCGTGGAGTATTATCCTCATTAACAGCAACATAAGTGAATACAGCTTCGGTTGCACGATAGCGTTGACCTACAGGCTCAGATGCTACTTTCTTCACCCAGACTTCGATATTAATGGTAATCGAGCTGTTACCAGTTTTGAGACAATGTGCATAACAGCATACTACATCACCAACAGCGACAGGTTTTAGGAAAGTAATACCATTTACTCTGACAGTGACAACGCGGCCTTCTGCAATTTCTTTTGCTAGAATTGCGCCCCCAATATCCATTTGTGACATTAACCATCCGCCAAAAATGTCTCCATTTGCGTTGGTATCGGCAGGCATAGCCAGTGTGCGGAGTACTAACTCTCCGTTGGGTAATTGTTGTTGTGTCATTGAAAACTTTACTTTATTTGATGAAAAGACAATACCTGCCTACAGATTACAGAAGACAGGTATTCATTTGAATATGGTTACTTCTGTTCGTGTGGCAGATGGCGATAAATATATACTACACTGAGCACGGTGAAAACCAGAGTCAGGGCAGTTAGACCAAATACTTTAAAGTTGACCCAGACATCTTGTGGTAACCAGAATGCGACATAAATATTAGCCAGTGCACAAGCAATGAAGAATAGCGCCCACGCCATATTTAGTTTATTCCAGACAAAATCCGGTAAAATCAACTCCTTTCCTAGCATTTTCTGAATAAGTGGTTTTTTCATGAACCATTGGCTGCCTAGCAAAGCTAATGCGAACAAACCATAAATTGCTGTGACTTTCCATTTAATAAATAGATCACTGTGGAAAGCCAAAGTTAAGGTGCCGAAAACCGCAACCATAACAAAAGTAATCAGGGAGGATTTTTCTACTTTTCGGTAGATGAGATAAGTAATGGCTACAGCTAAACCAGTCGCTGCAATTAAGGCCCCGGAAGCGTAGAAAATGTCATACATTTTGTATACAACAAAAAACACGACTAAAGGTAAAAAGTCTAAAAGTTGTTTCATGTTTGAACCTATCGTAATTCCGATATCTGACTGTGCCTGATGTTGGTGATTAAGTGTACCAAGCGGCAACAGTATGACTTTAATTATCAATAAAAAAAGAAATTTATCGATCCGTTTCGCACAATTTTACCATAAAGGGCGGCGTAATTAACTTCCTGTTGTCAGTAAACATATAACACAGCATTATAACCAAGACCCATTGAAAAATAAGAGGGCATAAACCAGATGCAGTGGAAAAAACTACAGCGTTGGATGCCAGGGTTAGGCAATTTCTCTCATTATCGTAAGGAGTGGTTTAGTCATGATCTAAGAGCCGGGTTTTCTGTGGCTGCTGTCGCTCTACCTGTTGCTATTGCTTATGCTGAATTAATGGAGATAAGTGCAATTATAGGTCTTTATGCCTGTATTTTACCTATGTTCGTGTATGCATTATTTGGGACTTCAAAACAGTTGATTGTCGGGCCGGATGCAGCAACGTGCGCTGTCATTGCAGCAGCAGTTGCGCCTTTGGCTTTGGGTAATGAAGATGTACGTTGGCAGCTTACGATCGTGATGACTTTAATGACAGGGATATGGTGTGTTCTCGCGAGTCATTTTCGATTAGGTGCATTTACTGATTTTCTTTCAAGACCGATCCTTAAAGGGTTAATGAACGGTGTTGCATTGACAATCATTGTGGATCAGTTGGCTAAAGTCTTTGGCTTTGCCGGCGTACCCGTTGGGTTGATTGAACGGGTGATAGCATTGCCAGCCAAACTAATGAGTACGCATTTA
Organism: Photorhabdus heterorhabditis; assembly: GCF_001280945.1. Classification (NCBI taxonomy): domain Bacteria; kingdom Pseudomonadati; phylum Pseudomonadota; class Gammaproteobacteria; order Enterobacterales; family Morganellaceae; genus Photorhabdus; species Photorhabdus heterorhabditis. Next base: position 7,400 of record NZ_LJCS01000002.1, read on the forward strand.
CCAACGTTAGCAATGTCTGTTGTAACGGTGTTGATTTTATTAACTGTGCGTTTCTTACGTCCTGCCTGGCCTGGGCCTCTATTGGCTATGGTATTAACGACTTATATAAGTTGGCAATTTGGGCTTGAAAAATATGGTATCCAGATTGTTGGTAGTGTTAGTGGTAAGGGATTACCCATTGTACCCGTGCCAGATTTTCAGCCTGGAATTATGCGTGAGCTGGTTATTCCATCTCTGAACCTCGCTGTTATCAGTTTTGTTAGTTTTATGATGACTGCTCGTAGCTTTGCCAGTAAAAATGGCTATCAGATCGATGCGGATTCTGAGCTTAGGGCGTTGGGCATTGCGAACATTGCTTCTGCTTTATCGCAGGGGTTTGCGGTCAGTGCTGCTAGCAGCCGTACCGCAGTTAATGATGCTATAGGCGGGAAAACTCAACTGGTTTCTGTCATTGCCGCCTCTATTATTTTGTTAGTTTTGTTGTTTATGACAGATTTCCTGAATTATATTCCGTTGTCATCTCTTGGTGTGGTGCTTATTTATTCAGCATCGTCACTGTTGAGTCTGCGGGCGATTCTGTCATTGAGGAAACGAAATCGTCAGGCATTTACTCTGTCATTATTTACACTGATTGCAGTGGTGGTGGTTGGTTTGATTAATGGGGTAGGTTTTGCTGTTCTGCTGGGTTTATTGCAGTTTTTGCGAATTATATTCCGCCCGACAGATCAACTCCTGGGTGTTAATGAACAAGGGATGATCCATTCAATTAATCAGGGTAATGAGATTAAACCGATAGACGGTGTGATGTTGTACCGGTTTAACTCACCATTGACTTATTTCAATGTCAGTTATTTTAAAAAGCGGGTGTTACAGCATGTTGACAGAGTGCAAAAACGTCCAGGTTGGTTAGTTGTCGATGCTGCTGTTAGTTTCACCCATGATGATGTCAGTGTATTTGCGGCTATTGATGAATTGATTACTGAATTGAAAGTGAAAGGTATCACACTGGTGCTCGCTGGTCGTCGGACAGAACTTACTCGTTGGATAAAGCAGAACAAACTGAAAAGTAGTGACGACGATCTGATTGTGGTGCCCGATCTCTATTTTGCGGTACGAATGATTCAAAGTAAGCCTGAGTGGTACTCTAATTACATCAAAAGATAATGATTCATAATTGTTCACTGAACTTGAAGTTCATTGGATAAAAACATATGATTAGGTCATAATAAACAGGGAGGTTTTTAGTAATGCAATTTGATTCAGGTTTGAACGTCTTACTTGAGTTGCATGGTCAGCGAGTCAATAGGGATGATGGTTATTGGTGGAAAATTGAGGTGTGGGCAGTCCAGCCAACGAATTTCATTCCGCATGGTATCCGTTATAACTTAACGTTGCATGACAAATACAATACAAGAGTATTTGGTATGGATAATGCGCACGCAATTACGCCATCAAGAAAAGATCAGTACCGGGGGCGATTAGTGTATGACCATGTTCATAGAAACTCTATAGATAAGGGTGTTCCGTATGAATTTACTTCTGCATATCAGTTAATTGAGGATTTTTTTACTAAAATTGATGAAATTATCGCTGAACGCGAAAAAAGAGGGTAATACGATGAAAGCACTCATTGGCGTAATGAATGAAGAGCTTATACGCAGGCGCACACTGGCTATAGTTAAAGGTGAATATGTTATTCAGCCGGGTGAACCTAAGATTTGGTTTACCTCTATGATTGCTCTGGCTCAAGTACTTAGTAGTGATAATATTGTTCTTTTACGTCTAATCAATGAACAGAAACCGGAGACAATCGCAGAGCTGGCCAAGCTGTCTGGAAGGCAGCAAAGCAACTTGTCAGCTACATTAAAGACGCTGAATCGACACGGTTTTGTGGCTTTGGAAAAAAACGGCAGAAATGTAAAACCAAAGGCGTTGTTTACTGATTTTGAAATAAAAATTGAGCAAGAAACCGTTGAAAGGGTTATGTCATCTTGTGGAGCTAAGAATATATCGGCTTGAAGTAGCACATCTAATACAATGTGAGTCTATGGCCTGTTAGCCTCATAGTTTTTATAACTATGAGGTTTGTTTGGGTAGTGATTTTATGTTTATTTTTGCTATGAAAAGGCAGTTAGCATATACCCAATAGATTTCAAGTTGCAGTGCGGCGGCAAGAGAACGCATCCCCAGGAGCATAGATAACTCTGTGACTGGGGTAAGTGAATGCAGCCAACAAAGCAGCAGCTTGAAAGATGAAGGGTATATATAATCGGAATAGGTAAATCAGTAGAATAGTGGAGATTAAATTATTCAACACATCAATAATGATTTCTGCCATCTTATTATAAGTACCTATAATAATTTTTTGGTCAGTTATAATCGAATTGTATAAACCAGCAAGCGAATATTGGCGAATATCTACTATACGGTATATAAGTAGTAGTGGGGACCATTTGGCGAGTTGGCTTGCTAATAAATCAATTGTCTATGATAAGTAAATACGGTTTTCTGCTGAAATGACCACAATTATAGTATTTCTCTTTATTAAACGATAAATTAACAATAAACAGGATTTAGTTGTTTTCTATTAATGGTTGATAAACAATACCGGCTCGCAATTAGTTGTTTTTATAATTTATACAATATTAGGGATTTTCAATGAAAAAAACATTGGTAGCCTCAGTGGTAGCAGTTAGTTTATCTGTATTCGCGTTTGCAGCAAATGCGAGTGGTGAAAGCACTATTTCTGGTGGCTATGCTCAGGGACATGTGAAGTATGATGGTAATAAAATTAATAAAGACCCAAAAGGTTTTAACGTAAAATATCGTTATGAGCTGGATGATCATTTCGGTATTATTGGCTCGGCCACATATACGGGTTATGATTTCAAATATGGTGATAAAAAACTCACTAAACTTGATATGGATTATTATTCCTTGATGGCTGGCCCTTCATACCGCTTTAATGAATATGTGAGTGTATACGGTTTGGTTGGTGCTACACATATACATGGAAAGCAGGAAGTTTCTCCATCCGGCTTTAGCCGTAAAGAGGAGAAGACATCTGTTAGCTATGGCGCAGGATTACAGTTTAATCCTGCCCCAAATCTGGCCATCGATGCATCCTATGAATATTCAAAACTGGATAACTTTAAAATAGGCACTTGGGTAGTTGGTGTTGGTTATCGGTTCTAATCAAATTTGCTAATTTATATTTAACCTAGTTAGCACTATTTTGAAAAAATTCCCTGTCTTGTAACAGGGAATTTATATTTATTTTTGCTGTGAAGAAGTAACTAGCATATATAAGCGGAATAAGTAGATCAGCAGAATGGCGGAGATCAAGTTATTCAATACGCCAAGAGTGATTTCTGCCATCTCATTATGAATGAATGTCAGACGGTCAATAATAAATGCTATCAAGAGTTTTGCAGTCAGCCATAATAGAATTGCTGGAATCAGTAAACGAATATTGGCAAATGCCAGTTTCCAGCTTGTTTTCATTGAAGCAAAAATACCACTACGCTCAACGGTCACAATAACGGGTGCCAAGGCCAGTGCGATAGATAAAATAATTCCTGGCACCAGCATTGCCATCAAACCAAGTTGAATTAGCAGGGTACATATCAGCAGTAGCAGAAACAACTTCGGTAATTGGCTTGCTGATAAACCGATTGCTTGTAATGAAGAGATACGGTTTCCGGCTGAAATTGCAGCGACCAATGTCAGCACACCACCCGCGAGCAGTACATTACCAATCATACTTGAGAAAATAGTTCCTATTCCCGCACGCATAATCATTGACTGTTGTTCTGGTGTCATCTGAGACACTAAATCCTGAATACCTGCCTTGCCCGATGTTGCAAAAGTGAATTCTGCTTCTGTTAGCAGCTTCATCTGTTCGCTATCAGGGATAAACAGATGCCCTAATAGGGTAGTAACCAAGGCCGCAAGGATGGCCAGAGTCAGAATACTTAACAGTTGATTCTTGAAAAAGTTAAAACTGTCACGGTACAGGGTATTCGCCGTGATTGGCATGAAGACAGCTCCCATCAGGTTAAACAATGATACATAATGGTCAATTGTACTCTGTATGGACAAATGTGGATAGTTGAAAGGAGATTATATAGATAAATTAATAGCTGATTGTAATGGTTGATGAGAGAAAAGAGTTCTTCATATGATATTTTCAACATAAAAATAAACATAAATTTAACCTTGTTAAAACATAATGGAAATATAATTAGATGAAATGTAAAATATTGGCATTGGTATATAAGTATGAAAAAACTCTAATTAATAATAAACATTGATTTGTATCAATTTAAAATAATTTATTTTTGAAATAATAATATTGCAAGTATGCGATCTTACTTAAATTATTTAAAAGATGTGATCTGTCTTGGATCATAATTTGAAATATATCGGTATATTTCGGTCTACTTTAAATAACAGGAATGGGATGAATAATGAAAAAACTTTCTGCATTTGTATTGGCAGCGGCAACTTTAGCACCATCGTTTGTTCTTGCTCATGAAGCAGGCGATTTTATTTTCCGCACGGGTACTGCGACGTTAAGACCTAATACTGGCTCAGATAATGTATTAGGGGTGGGTTCTTTTAGTGCGGATAATAATACTCAGATGGGTTTAACCTTCAGTTATATGATTACCGATAATATAGGTGTTGAATTACTGGCAGCGACACCGTTCCAACATCAGGTAAGTTTACCGGGTGTTGGTGATATTGCTAAGGTAAAACATCTGCCGCCGACATTAATGGCACAATACTATTTCGGTTCTAAAGAAAGTCAATTTCGCCCCTATGTTGGTATTGGTTTGAACTATACCACTTTCTTTAATGAAAAATTCAATGGTAATTCAGCTGTTAAAGATATTAACTTACATAGTCTAGATTTAAAAGATTCTTGGGGTGTTGCGGGACACGTTGGTCTGGATTATGAGTTAGATCAGAACTGGATGCTGAATGCTTCTGTGTGGTGGGTAAACGTTGAAACGGATGTAAAATTCAAAGCAGGTGACCAGCAATATAAAATTGACACCCGGCTTGATCCGTGGGTATTTATGTTTGGTGTGGGTTATCATTTCTGATGAGAACAGAGTTTGTTTGATATGGAAATTATGGGGCAAATTTTGCCCCATTTTTTGCGCTAAATTTGGGTGGCAGATTTCATTTTTGATACAAATTCAGTCAATTTTTTCAGCATTATTTCTGGCTGAGAAAGGTTGTCTTCAATAATTTTAACTATTGCAGATCCGGAAATTGCTCCTGCCGCTCCGCTGGCTAATGTTTCTTTTACCTGCGTGGGTTCTGAAATACCAAATCCCTGTAATGGTGGTGCTGCATGATATTCTCGTAGCTTATTGACTAGATGATCTAAAGGCTGTTCAGCGCGTCTTTCTGTACCGGTAACCCCAGGTCTGGATAATAGATAGGTATATCCCCGGCCATGAGAAGCGATTTCACATAATAATTCATCTTCAGCATTGGGTGGACAGATAAAAATAGGGGCAATTCCATGTTTCATTGCTGCGGTACGGAATGGCCGTGATTCTGATATAGGAACATCTGCAACTAATACCGAGTCAATATCGGCATCTTTGCAGCGGCGATAAAATTCGTCTATCCCATTGTGAAAAACCAGATTCGCGTACATTAATAAACCAATTGGCATATCAGGATGTTTTGCTCGGATTTTTGCGAGTAGTTCAAAACAAAGGGTGGGGGTGACGTTTGAGGAGAAAGCACGCAGATTGGCATTCTGAATTGTTGGGCCATCAGCTAATGGATCAGAAAAAGGAATACCCAACTCAAGCGCATCAGCACCTCCGGCAATTAATGCATCAATAATTTCCAACAATAATTCCGGATTTGGATCGCCCAGTGTGACAAAGGGGATAAAAGCACCTTGTTTAAGGTTTTCCAGCTTTTTAAATAGTTGCTTGTAACGTTCCATTAGATTTCCCCCCTTGATTTTAAAATATCATGAACAGTAAATATGTCTTTATCACCACGACCGGATAGATTAACAATCAATAATTGCTCTTTATCTGGAGATTGATGGATCATTTTCAAAGCATAAGCCAGTGCATGAGAGGATTCGAGAGCTGGAATAATGCCTTCCTCGCGAGAAAGCGTTTTGAATGCCTCTAATGCTTCATCATCAGTGATAGAAACATAGTCAGCTCGCCCGATACTATTTAGATAAGCATGTTGAGGACCAACTGAAGGGAAATCCAAGCCTGCTGAAATAGAATAAGATTCTTCAATCTGGCCTTCATTTGTCTGCATCATTGGTGATTTCATACCAAAATAGATACCCTGCTTACCATGTTTCAGCGGGGCACCATGTTTACCTGTTTCAATACCGTGTCCGGCGGGTTCAACACCAATCAGCCGTACTGAGGTTTCTGGAATAAATTCCGCAAACATGCCAATGGCATTTGAACCACCACCAATACAGGCCAACACGGCATCGGGCAAACGCCCCTCTTTTGCTAAAAACTGGGATTTGGCTTCTTCACCAATCATACGTTGGAACTCCCTAACCATCGTTGGATAGGGATGAGGGCCTGCGGCAGTACCTAATAAATAATGAGCCTTGTCATAGCTACCAGACCAGTCGCGCAGTGCTTCATTACAGGCATCTTTCAGAGTTGCAGAGCCGCTGTAGACCGGGATAACTGTGGCTCCCATCAGACGCATGCGGAAGACATTAGGGGATTGGCGTTCCACATCTTTAGCTCCCATATAAATACGGCATCTCATGTTTAAAAGTGCGCAGGCAAGGGCGGTTGCTACGCCATGCTGGCCAGCACCGGTTTCTGCAATAATTTCATCTTTACCCATACGTTTGGCCAGTAACGCTTGACCAAGTACTTGATTGGTTTTATGAGCGCCACCATGTAATAAATCTTCACGTTTCAGATAAAGGCGAGCTTTAGTGCCTCTGGTCAGATTACGGCATAAAGTTAATGCAGTGGGTCTACCCGCATAGTTTTTCAGGAGATTCTGAAACTCTTGTTGGAATTCAGGATCTTTCTGAGCAGTAATAAATGCCGCTTCTAATTGATCAAGGGCTGGAATAAGGATTTGTGGGACAAATTGTCCACCGAAATCACCAAAATAGGGGTTAAGTTTACTCATTATTCTATTTATCCATGTAATTAATCGGAAAATTGCTGCTACTTAGTAACAGCGCAAACGTTGAAAAACTTTATTCAATTTATGACTGCTTTTGATGCCAGGTGAGCTTTCGACACCAGAGTTAAAATCAAGTCCGAGACAGCCATATTTTGCTGCTTGCTGGCAATTTTCCTCATTTAATCCACCTGCCAGAATGATGTTATTGAGTGATTGTTTGTCAATTAATTGCCAGTCAAAAGTCTTGCCGGTTCCACCTTTGCCGTTATCAAGCAGATAACAATCAATGTTTCCGATTTTAGTGTGGAATGTATCTTTTGACATATCAATGGCTTTCCATATTTGGCAATTTTCAGGCAATATCTTTCGAAGTTCTTGAATGTAAATTTCGCCTTCTGCCCCATGCAATTGCACCGCCGTCAGAGAAAGGGTATGGGCGGTATGGCTGACGAATGCAGATGATTGATTTTGGAACACTCCTACATATTTGAGAGCAGCTGCATTGATGATTTGTTGGGCCTGTTTGATATTAATTTTACGCGGGGAGTGTTCAACAAATATCAAACCGCCATATACAGCACCGGCTTGTAGCGCGGCTTTGGCGTCCTGTGGACGGGTTAACCCACAAACTTTATTTTCACCCAGAATTAATTGGCGTAATGCCAGATCTAAATCGGACTGAGCCATCAAAGCGCTGCCAATTAGAAAACCATTGACATAATGACTGAGTTCACGAATTTGCTGATGCTGGTGAATGCCTGACTCGCTAATAACAATGGTTCCTTGCGGTAATGGTGGAGCAAGTTGTTTGGTACGGTTCAAATCAATAGAAAGATCTCTCAGATCACGATTATTGATACCAATCACTTTGGCTTTTAGTGTAACAGCTCTGCTTCGTTCTTCCTCTGAACTAACTTCAGTCAGCACGCCCATATTTAGGCTATGTGCAAGTTCAGACAGCGTAATATATTGTTCGTCATTAAGGACAGAAAGCATCAATAAAATTGCATCTGCCTGATAATAACGAGCGAGATAAATCTGATAAGGGTCGATAATAAAATCTTTACACAATACTGGCTGATGAACAGCATCACTCACCAACCGAAGGAAGTCATAGTGACCTTGAAAATATTTTTCATCAGTTAATACTGAGATTGCGGCGGCATAAGGCTGATAAGTTTTTGCTATCTGGATTGGATCGAAATTCTGGCGAATGAGTCCTTTTGAAGGAGATGCCTTTTTGCATTCCAGAATAAAAACGGTCTGTTTATTACTTAGTGCCTGATAAAAACTGCGGTTGCTGGCAACAATGGAATCAATAAAACTTTCCAGTGGTTGTTGCCGCTTACGTCCAATAAGATATTCTGCTTTATCATTAACAATTTTCTGTAAAACGGTAGCTTGCATTGTTAACTCCTTGCTGCAAGTGCAGTGACTCGTTCATAAGCTCGGCCACTATGGATAGTTTCAAGAGCTTGTTGTGTGTTGTGACGTAAATTTTCCTGTCCATGAATTTTCATCAGAAGGGCAACGTTAGCGGCAACAGCATCAGCATGGGCTTTCTCACCTCGGCCCTGTAGCAATAGACTGAGCATTTCGCGGTTATCTTCTGGTGAACCTCCTTTTAATGCATCCATTGGATGATTTTGTAAACCAAAATCTTCAGCATTTAATTGGTAACGGGTGATTTCCTCACCATTAAGCTCTGCAACTTTTGTTGGTGCATGTAGGGCAACTTCATCCATTCCACCACTGTGAACAACGGCTGCTCGTTGATAACCCAGAACTTGCAAGGTGCGGGCTATGGGGTCAACCAAGTCGGGGCTGTAAACGCCAATTAATGCTAACGGCGGACGTGCCGGATTGATCAGAGGACCTAACACATTGAATAGAGTCCGGGTTTTTAGTTGCTGGCGTACCGGCATTGCGTGGCGGAATCCAATGTGATATTGGGGAGCAAAAAGAAAACAGACGCCGATTTCATCCAGAGCGTTGCGTGCACATTCTGCACTGATATCAAGTGCGATACCAAATGCAGACAGCAAATCAGATGAACCTGAACGGCTGGAAACACTGCGGTTACCATGCTTAGCAACTTTGATATTACAAGCCGCTGCGACAAATGCACTAGCGGTCGATATATTGATACTGTTGGTGCCATCACCACCGGTTCCGACAATATCGCAAAAAGTGTAGTCGGGCCGTGGAAATGGCAGGGCATTTTCCAGCAACGCTTGAGCGGCCCCCGCGATCTCTTCTGGCTGTTCGCCCCGTAATTTCATGCTGATAAGTACAGCCGCAAGTTGTGATTCGCTTAATTTTCCTTGAATTATGGCTGAAAACAGTTGCTGGCTTTCTTGCTGTGTCAGTATCTGCGCACTGAACAATTTATCGAAAATAAACTGCATTTTCACACTCCTTTTAATTCAGTGCCCAGGTCAGAGTTTGTTCAAGTAATCTGGCCCCATGTGTTGTGAGAATAGATTCTGGATGGAACTGAAATCCACAAACCTTATGTTTGTCGTGGCGAACAGCCATAATAGTGTTGCCACAACGTGCCGAAATAGTCAGTTCAGATGGAATTCTGCTACCTGTCAGCGAGTGGTAACGTGCAACGGGCAAAGGATTTTCCAGATTAGCGAACATGGCTTGATTATCATGTTCTGCCAGAGAGGCTTTACCATGTAGGATTTCATCAGCAGCGCCAATTTTTCCACCATATGCTTCAATAATTGCCTGATGTCCAAGGCAGATGCCAATCACCGGAATTTTGCCGATTATTTGCTGGAGTAACTGAGGCATACATCCTGCATCAGACGGTTTTCCGGGTCCCGGTGAAAGCATCAGTAACGGAGATGGTAGTATTCTGAATTGTTCCATAATGATTTCGGTTGCAACGGTATTGCGATAGATAACAACCTGATGATTATTGCTGCGTAATTGATCGACGAGGTTATAGGTGAACGAATCCACGTTATCGAGCAGAAGAATATTTGCCATTAGAAAATCTCCTTTGCTTGATGAGCTTCCGCAATTGCGCGAATGACGGCTCTCGCTTTATTGCGAGTCTCTTCAGCCTCTGACAAAGGTACAGAATCCAGTACTACACCCGCGCCAGCTTGAACGGTCGCTATGCCATCTTCCACGTAGGCAGAGCGGATAACGATGCAAGTATCCATATCACCTTTGCTGGTGAAATAGCCGACAGCACCACCATAGCTGCCCCGACGTTCATTTTCATAACGGGCGATAAGTTGCATGGCCCGTACTTTTGGTGCACCAGTGAGAGTTCCCATATTCATACAGGCTTGATAAGCATGAAAAATATCCAGGTCATGGCGTAGTGTTCCCACGACGCGGGAAACCATATGCATAACAAAGGAATAGCGATCCACTTTTGTCAGGTCGGCGACATAGCGGCTGCCGGGTTCACAAATACGGGCCAAATCATTGCGAGCCAAATCAACCAGCATCAAGTGCTCAGCTAATTCTTTGTGATCTGTACGCATCTCGAGTTCTGTCCGGCAGTCCAGATCTGCATCTAATTCTCCGGTGGCATCGCGTCCACGAGGGCGTGTGCCGGCAATAGGATAAATTTCAATCTGGCGGTTGGATGCATCGTATTTAAGAGCGCTTTCAGGGGAAGCACCAAACAGGCAGAAATCTTTGTCCTGCATGAAAAACATGTAAGGGCTTGGATTACGATGTTTAAGTTTTTGATAAGCATTAAGCGGTGCTGGACATGGTAGAGAAAAGCGTCGTGATGGAACTACCTGAAAAATATCGCCTTGATGGATAGATTGTTGTAACCGTGCGACTATTTCTGCATATATCTTGTCATCCTGATTACACGAAACTTTCATTGCAGGCACAGCGATTTGTTTTATAGGTTGAGCGGGTTCGGTGATCAATTCTGTGAGTATTTTCAGACGCTGTTTAAGGCGTTGATTTTCTTCTTGAGAATCACTAAAGAGACTAATTTGCAAACGGGCATTTTTATTCTGGTGGTCGATCACCAGTAAAGTTTCTGCCAAATAAAAGCAAAAATCAGGACAGCGCTGAACCGTTTTTACTGTTGGTAACGGTTCAAACCCGGCCACTAGATCGTAGGAAAAAAGACCGCCAACGAATATAGCCTCTGCATTATATTGTGATGGCACTTCCATTAGAGAAAGAAGGGCGCGTAATGCATCAAATACTGACATAGCTTTCAGTCGATTATCTTCATCCATCATATTGTGGTTGGTCTTAGGAAAGATTAATTGAAGAGAATCGCGCGTAATTTCGGCTTGAATGTTTTTGGTAAATTTTTGGGCGAGAAAAGGTAATAGATTTCGACCATTTTCTGTCAGAGCATCAAAAGTGACCGTATTGCCATTTGCATTGACACGCAAGGCACTGTCAATGATGAGTAGGCTTTTCACGCTTTTTTTACTGTTAATTTCCGCAGATTCCAGCAATAACGTTGCCGGACGTTCACCGCAGAGTTGATTGAATAGCTGCGCAGGATCGGGCTGATAAGCGGTTTCCTGCTCAATTATGATTAGTTTTGGTTGTTTATCCGCCATTTTTTATCCTGATAATGAATTACGTATACAAAAAACCCGCCTTGTGGCGGGTTTTGGTAATTTGGCACTGATGATTTATGTGCGTGACCATTCCGCCCTTAATGGGAAGTTGTGCCACCAACGGATAGTCATCATAAATATAGTCATTTTCAGTGCCTCTTTAGTATTGAGAGAGTATATACCCGTCATCAAATCCATAGGGTATATAAGACGACATTGCCTTAACTTGTGTACTAGTAAACTGGAACGATGTTGATATGTCAAGGGGGGATGAAAAAAATATTAGGTAGATTCACATAATAAGTGCAACATCGTTACTCTGGAAGTAAACATGTCCGTATTCTTTTAAATAATTCATTGGGTGTTTTACCCCTAAATTTTTCCAAATTAACTATTTTATCCACCTTATTTATAATCCGGGTAAGCCCTATTATTTGAAATCTATTGGTGAAATAAGGAAGAATTCTGATTAGTCTTTAACGCTTAAAATGATAATGCTCAGTTCGATATTTTATATCTGAGCACTAATCTTTGCTATAAAAATATGAGTTCTGGAGTAGATTGATAGATATTTTTTTGATACTGTGCATAAATAGCTTGGTATATTTTTTTGACTTAAAATTTATTTATCAATGCTTAATTCATGTGGTTAAATCTTTTATAAAATAATTTAATCATTAGGTTTTTTCCGAGAAATGTTAACTACTTACCTCGAGGAAAGTGTATGAATAATAAAAGTGATGAAGATTTAGAGTTATTCGGCATAGCTAGTTGGCGAGAGGATAACGCTCCCCAAGTCATTCAACAATGGGGAATAGTCACCAGAGTAGCAGATAAAACTCAAGTCCTTTTCCCCAGGCCATTTCCTAATGCCTGTTACAATGTGCAACTGACATTGAAAGCAGTTGATGATAATGGGTATAATGTGGCTCCTGTAAGAGCGGAGAATGTATCAGCATCAGGGTTTACATATTGTGCTGGAGATGGTGAAACAGTAGCTTTCTGGTTTGCTATAGGTAGTTAATATAAAAATATGATATTACTACAGTAAAAAAATAATTCATTCTACCCTTAGAACTGAAACGAAATTATATTGAAAGCCGGAGTCAACCCCGGTTTTTTCTCAACGTTGAAACTCATCATCAGTACTTTCCCAATCTTTGTAAGCTTATCTGTTACTATTGATCTATTTAGCGTGAAACTTAGTGTTTTATGGTGTAGATTTAATTCTTATTTTTAATTATTAGATTGATTTTAAATAGATTTATTTGTTTTTGATGTAAAATGCTGCTATTTACCGTTAAGCTATCGTCTCATATGTTCCAAATCTATTCAGGCAGAGAAAGAGATAATGACAAATTCAGTCACTGAGTTGGTGACAATTTATGATCTTCATAGCCATACGACTGTATCGGATGGTTCACTTTCACCATCGGAGTTAGTCGAACGCGCGGTAGCAATGGGCGTTAATGTATTGGCCGTGACTGATCATGATACGACGGACGCTATTCCGTTAGCCCATGAGCATATTAGCCAACACAATTTGCCATTGAAACTCATATCAGGCGTTGAGATATCGACTCTGTGGCAAAATATAGAGATTCACATTGTGGGGTTGAACATTGATATTCAGTCAGATGCAATGATTGAATTACTTAATAAACAATCTGAACTTAGGAAAGAACGAGGAATTGAAATAGGCCACAGACTGGCAAGGGTAGGTATTCCCGATGCTTGGGCAGGGGCAAACCGATTAGCGAATGGTGGGCAAGTGACACGAGGCCATTTTGCCCGCTATTTAATCGAAATAGGTAAAGAGCCAACGATTGCGAAAGTATTTAAAAAATATTTGGCAAAGGGAAAAATCGGATACGTTCCACCGCAATGGTGTACAATTGAACAAGCTATTGATGTCATTCATCAATCAGGTGGACAGGCAGTCATTGCGCATCCGGGGCGGTATGATTTATCTACTAAATGGTTGAAACGTTTGATTATCTGGTTTAAGCAACATGGTGGTGATGCAATGGAAGTTGCACAGTGCCAGCAGGCGCCTAACGAGCGGCAATATCTTGGTCAATTGTCACGGGAATATGATTTGATGGCTTCGTTGGGTTCTGATTTTCACCAGCCTTGTGCATGGATAGAGTTAGGGCGTAAATTGTGGTTACCCGGTGATGTGGTACCAATATGGCGCAACTGGTCACTGTAGGGGCTGCATAAAATTAAGAGGTAATTTATGAGCCAGTTTTTTTATATTCATCCTGATAATCCGCAGCCACGCCTAATAGGGCAAAGTGTGGATGTGCTTAAGAAAGGTGGAGTCGTTGTTTACCCGACTGATTCTGGTTATGCGATTGGTTGCCGTTTGGAAGATAAAGATGCGATGACACGAATATGTCGTATTCGTCAGTTGGATAGTCATCATAATTTTACCTTGATGTGCCGGGATTTATCAGAAATATCGACCTATGCCTACGTCGATAATTCAGCTTTTCGTTTGATTAAGAATAATACACCGGGCAATTACACGTTTATTTTGCGTGCGACTAAAGAAGTTCCTCGCCGCTTGATGAATGATAAGCGGAAAACAATAGGGTTACGTGTTCCATCCAATCCCATTGCTCTGGCTATGCTTGAACAAGTGGGTGAACCATTGATGTCCACCAGTCTGATTTTACCAGGTAATGATTTTGCTGAATCTGATCCCGAAGAAATTAAAGATAATTTGGGGAAACTGGTTGATCTGATTATTCATGGTGGTTATTTAGGGCAACAACCTACAACTGTCATTGATTTAACTGATGATACGCCGGTTGTAATACGCGAAGGCGCAGGAAATATAACTCCATTTTTATAAGTTAAGTAGTAATTATTTTCAGAATTTATACCCTATGGATTTCAAGATGGACCGCGGCGGCAAGGGAGCGAATCCCCGGGAGCAGAGATAACTATGTCATAGAGAACTCTGTGACCGGGGCAGGGCGGGATCTCACATTTTCTATATGGTTATTGTGGATAAAAACAACCCTCTACTAGCTCAATAAATGTTCATGCCAGATATCAAAACCTATCAATAAAATCGTATTGAATGTGAGAAATTATCAATATCTGCGAAATGTATAATTTTTACGCAAAGTAGAATCCCGCCCTGGTGACCGGGGTGAGTGAGTGCAGCCAACAAAGAGGCAATTTGAAAGATGACGAGTATAAAGCCTGTGTTATACGCAGGCTTTATATTTTTGGTTTTTTAATTTAATCGAAATGGTTATTGTTAATTTTGAATTATTAATCTCAGAGAAACAGTCCCTGATTCACTGAAAAGTATTGCAAATTTGTCATCAATTCAGGAATGATAAAGATTAGAGTTTGATAAAGTGTGGCGGGTGGGGTGGATTAATATCTCATGACCACTTTCATCTTGGTTTATCTTGGTTTTGATATTTCAACGTGAATTTGTTTCGAAAGAATGCTGGCTGGAATTTCGATAATTAACAGCTGTCGGTCGTTGTTTATTTTGTCGTATTTAGGAATTTTCTTATCTTTTGAATATCATGGATATTCATATCTTTAAGTATCATGTTTCAACTGATTGCCACAATAATATAT
This sequence comes from Photorhabdus heterorhabditis, assembly GCF_001280945.1. Taxonomy (NCBI): domain Bacteria; kingdom Pseudomonadati; phylum Pseudomonadota; class Gammaproteobacteria; order Enterobacterales; family Morganellaceae; genus Photorhabdus; species Photorhabdus heterorhabditis. The sequence goes on from NZ_LJCS01000002.1 coordinate 22,741, forward strand.
TTGTGTTATTACGACGAATTTAAGCACATTCAGCTGACTGAGTGATTTATTGGAATCATTGATTATAAAATTAGTGTAGAATGTTCGGCCACGAACTAGAGTGTATGACCTGTTTTTTCACATTCTATGTTATAAAATGTATTAAAATCAGTTTGTTATAAGAAAATTTTATTATAACGTATTGATCGATATATAACACGACGCCTGTGAAGGCGACAACAGAGGTTGCTCAATGAGCGGTAAGACACAAAAATCTGAAAAGTTACAGAAAATTCTCGCGCGTTCCGGCCACGGTTCCCGCCGCGAAATAGAAGGCTATATTCAACAAGGGCGCGTCAGTGTTGACGGCAAGATTGCGACTTTAGGTGATCGTATTGAAGTACAGCCCGCGACAAAAATCCGCCTTGATGGCCGGATATTAAACATCAAAGAATCACAAAAAGCGATTTGCCGTGTGCTGGCTTATTACAAACCAGAAGGTGAGCTTTGTACCCGCCACGATCCGGAAGGACGGCCAACCGTTTTTGATCGTCTGCCTAAATTACTGGGTTCCCGTTGGATAGCTGTAGGGCGTCTGGATGTAAATACCTGTGGTTTGTTGCTATTTACTACGGATGGGGAGTTAGCTAATCGTTTAATGCATCCAAGCCGTGAAGTGGAACGCGAATATGCCGTTCGTGTTTTTGGTGAAGTTGATGATGCCAAATTGAAGCAACTTGCTAAAGGTATCCAGCTGGAAGATGGTCCAGCAGCATTCCTCACCGTCGCTTTTAAAGGCGGTGAGGGGATGAACCAATGGTATAATGTGACGCTGACAGAAGGGCGTAACCGTGAAGTTCGTCGTCTTTGGGAGGCTGTTGGTGTACAAGTAAGCCGTCTTATTCGCGTGCGTTATGGTGATATTGGTTTGCCAAAAGGCTTACCACGTGGAGGTTGGACAGAGCTTGGTCTGGAACAAACTAACTATCTGCGTCAATTAGTTGGTTTAAACGAAGAGACTGTCTCCAAGGTGGCGGTCGAACGTGATCAACGTCGTATGAAATCCAACCAGATCCGCCGTGCGGTTAAACGTCATGCTCAAGTGGCATCACGTCCATCGGCAGGAAAACGTCCGGGTAGTTCCCGCCAGAATGCAGGTCGTACAACGGCATCAAAAGGCCGTTAATTTCTAGTTCTTTCTATTTCTGGTTAATTGCTATTCCTGTGGGCCTCGTGTAATAACGGGGCCTTTTTCCTACCAGTCGATGCCTTTTTGTGCCTTAATGCCAGCATCAAAAGCATGTTTTACCGGGCGCATCTCTGTGACGGTATCCGCCATTTCCAATAATTCACGATGACAACCGCGGCCAGTAATAATAACGGATTGGTGCTCTGGTCGGTGGTTTAGGGCGGTTATAACATCTTCGAGAGGAAGATAGCCATAACTCACCATATAAGTCAGCTCATCCAGTACAACCAGATCCAAATTAGGATCGGATAACATCTCCAGCGCGTGCTGCCATACCTGATGACAAGCGGTGGTATCCGTTTCTCGGCTTTGGGTTTCCCAGGTAAAACCGGTTGCCATAACATGAAAATTTACACCATGCTGTTCCAGGAGATTTTTTTCACCATTCTCCCATTTGCCTTTTATAAATTGAATAACACCGGCACGCCGTCCATGACCTACTGCACGGGTGACCGTGCCGAAAGCCGCAGTGGTTTTACCTTTACCATTGCCGGTAAAAATGATGAGGATTCCCCGTTCTAACAGTGCGGCTTCAATGCGGGAATCTACTTTTTCTTTCAGACGTTGTTGCCTTCTTTGGTGTTGGTTGTCATTTATTGTCATTATTCGGCTGGTCCTGCTTTGCGTCCGGGTTGTGCATCAAAACTGATGCCTGTTTTATGCAGACTGTCGCTGCCCATTAAATAAAGGTACAGTGGCATAATCTCTGCTGGAGTTTTCAGTTTAGCAGAATTTTCGTTAGGGAATGCGTTGGCACGCATATTTGTGCGTGTTCCACCGGGATTGATACAGTTAACGCGTAGGGAACTGTTTTTATATTCTTCAGCTAGAACTTGCATCATGCCTTCGGTGGCAAATTTAGAGGCAGAATAGGCTCCCCAGCCACTGCGACCTTCTCGGCCAACACTTGAACTGGTAAAGATGAGTGAGCCGTCAGGGGATTTCAGTAACAGTGGAAGCAACGTTTGAGTCAACATGAAAGTCGCATTGACGTTGACTTGCATAACATCATGCCATAACTGAACCGGCTGTTCTGCTATTGGAGCAACAGCGCCCAGTAATCCGGCGTTATGCAAAATGCCATCCAGACGCGGATAATATTTTGCTAAATCGTCAGCCAATTCTTTGCATTTTTCGGCTGTGACAGTGAGTAGATCCAGGGTGTAGATAGTGGCAGAGGCTCCACCTGCTTGTTCGATTTCTTTTTTGACGGCTTCCAGTTTATGTGTAGTTCTGCCAAGCAGAATTACTTTCGCGCCATAACGGGCGTAAGTCAACGCCACTTCACGACCAATACCATCTCCAGCGCCTGTAACCAGAATAATACGTTGCTGTAGGAGGTCATGTTTGGGTTGGTAATGTAACATTTGAAGATTTCCTATTATTGATGGGGCGGTTTGTTGCTGTCAGAGTAACTCTGGTTATCAAAACAGAAACTTATGTACTGAGTCAAATTCGTCAAAGTCTATTGCTTAGGAGATAAACGGTGAAACATTGAAGGCGTTGGTATTTGTCTTTAGTTAAATCTGTTCAATTATTCATACCTGTTATCTTTCAAATTACCCTTTGTTGGCGGCATTCACTCCCCCCGGTCACAGAGTTATCTATGCTCCCGGGGATTTGCTCCCTTGCCGTCGCGATCCATCTTGAAATCTATTGGGTATATACCTCATCAAATAGATGGAATTGCAGGAAAAGAGAGATAAATATAGTTTCTACATGTTAAGTACAAGTATTTTGGCTATATTTTCGGTTCCAAAATGTTGAATGACTTATTGCTGGCAATGATATAAAAATAGTTAATCTTATAAGTAATAAGAACACTGCATTATTCTTTTTCTAAACTAGACTTTGATTGGCGTGAGTGGCAGAGAGATTATTTTTACAATGATTTAAATATGTTGATTATGAAATAGTATTATTTATACCTTTCATCTTTCAAGCTGCTGCTTTGTTGGCTGCGTTCACTGGCCGCCGCGCTGTAAATTGAAATCTATTGGGTATAATTTAAGGAAGGTATATGAACCAAAGAAATGATTTTAAAGCTCTTTCTATTAATGATAATGTTAATGTAGTGAGTCAAGAGAGATATGAAGTTAGTCCGGGGTTGCAGACAGGATTTTCTCCAAATGATATTCCCACTCATTTGTTAAATAAAGTGTTGCGTCAATCATCAACTATATCAGCTATCGTAGCTAATTTTATTGCGGAACAATCTGGCGAGGATATTTTGGATAATGGTGATATAACCAAGCTTACTGCTCAATTAAATGAAGCATTAGAACAAAAAATTTCAAATATCTCAAATAGCTCTGACATTCCTGTAGGTGTTCCTGTTCCCTGGCCGACTACCATACCACCTGCTGGGTGGTTGCAGTGTAATGGTTCGGTCTTTGATAAGTCGAAATTTCCGAAATTAGCAGAGGCTTATCCTGATGGTAGATTACCCGATTTAAGAGGGGAATTTATTCGAGGTTGGGATGATGGCCGGGGTGTTGATAATAACCGTAGAATTCTAACTCATCAGGGGGATGCCATCAGAAACATTCAGGGTTCATTCGCCAGCACGATAGCACCAAACTATCATTTGGCAACAAGAGGGGCTTTTTATGCTAGTCAAGTTGTTGGAATAGGGACAGACGGCAGTTTTAAATCGGTAAATAATTTTAACCCAGATACTCCATACGGCTTTGGATTTGAGGCGTCAAGGGTTGTCCCTGTAGCCTCAGAGAATCGCCCTCGCAATATCGCATTTAACTACATTGTAAGGGCAGCATAATGATGGGGCCATTTGGCCCTTATTGTTTACAGCGATAATAACGGGCTTTTTCACTGTTCAATGATTTCTCTCATTTTTGAACTGATCCCCATTTCTCTGTCTAATGGTGTAGAATTAGTTACTAAGCCCGATATACTGGATATTTTTTATTTGTACATATTTGTTTTGATTGAATATGAGTTTATTATAATATTTTGTTTTTAAATGAAAATAATGAAATATATTTATTTTTAGTTATTGTGAAAAAAAGGTGGATTTGTGGAGTATTTATCTCTTTATGGGTTGTTTTTAGCCAAAGTGGTAACGCTAGTATTGGCTGTGATTGTTCTGGCTATATTTGGTATTGGCATAGGAATGCGTAAATCCTTGCCAAAAGGAGAGTTGAAGCTAACAGATCTTGGTGAGGTGCACCGGGATAAACAGCGTCAAATGCAGCGAGCGCGTATGACGGAAGCTGAGAGAAAAATCTGGCAGAAAGAGTTTAATAAGCAGCAAAAGCTCGAATCTAAGCAGAAGAAGAGTCAAGCTAAAACTGGTCAGAAAGGGTTACAGAAACCTTGTCTTTATGTACTGGATTTTAAAGGAAGTATGGATGCACATGAGGTCGATTCATTACGTGAAGAGATTAGCGCGATTTTAGCCGTTGCCGATGCAAAAGATGAAGTGTTGTTGCGTCTTGAAAGCCCCGGAGGAATGGTTCATGGCTATGGGCTTGCTGCCTCTCAGCTTGCCCGTTTGCGTCAGAAAGGGATTCGCTTGACTATTGCTGTGGACAAAGTTGCCGCCAGTGGTGGTTATATGATGGCTTGTGTTGCTGATCGCATTATTGCTGCACCATTTGCCATTATTGGCTCTATTGGGGTGGTCGCTCAGATCCCAAATATTCATAAACTATTGAAAAAGAATGATATCGATGTAGAACTGCATACGGCGGGTGAATATAAACGCACGCTGACTTTTTTGGGTGAAAATACAGAGCAAGGTCGGAAAAAGTTTCAGGAAGATCTCAACCAGACTCACGAATTATTCAAAGAGTTTATTCATACACATCGTCCATTACTTGATGTGGCAAATGTGGCTACAGGCGAATACTGGTATGGCACTCAAGCGAAAGAGAAAGGATTGATTGATGAAATTGGTGTCAGTGATGATCTGTTAATTGCTCAAATAGATAATTGTGAAGTGATTGGTGTCACTTATTCACGTCGTAAGCGCATGGTAGAACGTTTCACCAGCAGCACAATGGAAAGTATTGATAAGTTATTATTACGCTGGTGGCAAAGAGGAGAAAAACCTCTGTTTTGATAAAATACCGCTGTTTTTATGAATATACCCAATAGATTTCAAGATGGATCGAGACGGCAAGGGAGCGAATCCCCGGGAGCATAGATAACTATGTGACTGGGGTGAGTGAGTGCAGCCAACAAAGAGGCAACTTGAAAGATAACAGGTATAATAGTATCTCGGCGTACCTCAAATGGCGTTTTATCTTGATGCTTAGAGGCGCCTTGATATTATTTCCAATAAATTGCCTGATTAATGTCCTAATTGAACAGATCGATCCTCATTTTTCATTTATTGTTACAATGTCATTTCCCTAAAAATCAGAGATTTTGCTCCTTTCAAAATATTACAGGCATTACATAATTTGCTTCACGTCCCCTTCTCCTGTGTGATGAGAAGCAGGCTTTTCTACACCAATAATTGATACTCTGACTTCGCGTTTATGTGTTTTATTTGGTGGATATTCAAAACAAATACAAATCACTTTTGCATAGCTCTATTGGCCGACACACTTAAACGTATTATGTAACTCCACGAAAAATTGCGACTTATAATAAATACTCATAAGGAAATAAGGTGTTATGGCTATTTCACAATACGATATTCATACCAGTCACGCTGTCATCTCTATTACTGATACTGGTGGTGACGGGTTACCGGTGCTCCTTATACATGGTAATTCAAGTTGTAAAGACATTTTTCGTCATCAAGTTAACTGCTTTGGTGACGAATACCGGGTTTTGACGATCGATTTACCGGGGCATGGTGCTTCATCGAATGCAGTAGACCCGCGCCGGACTTATTCGATATCCGGTTATGCCCTCTGTATTATTGAAGTATTGGAAAAATTAGGCATCAACAAAGTTGCTGTTTTCGGCTGGTCACTGGGGGGACATATTGGTTTGGAAATGATCCCGAGGTTTTCAGGCATTGTAGGGTTGATGATTTGTGGTACGCCTCCGGTTAGTCCGGGTCCAGAGAATGTCAGTCTTGGATTTAAATCAAACCGGTTTATGGCAATATCCGGTAAAGCTTCACTGACTGAAGAAGAAATTACCGATTATACCCTTGCGTTGTATGGAGAAAATGCGCTTTGTGAGCCATTTCTTAGAGCCGCAGTTGCACGGACTGATGGTTTAGCTCGGCAATATATGTCTGAATCATCTATTTTACCGGATGTCATGGATCAGCGATTGTTAGTTGAAACCAATCCAACTCCACTGGCGATTGTCAATGGTGTAGACGATTTATTTGTCAATATCGACTACATAAATGGAATTACTTACAAAAATCTTTGGACTGGTCAAGTATATAATTTGCTCAATCTTGGTCACGGACCATTTTGGGAAGCGCCGGAGTTGTTTAATACCCTGATGGCAGGTTTTTTCTCCGATCTTACTCTGGAAGTATAAGGGATATCTGGGGTTTCTCGTCTAACTATGCCCGGCAGATATATTCTTATATGAATTTCATATATCTGCCTATTTGTTGGTCAATAGGTTTTTATTATTAATTTTCGAGATGATATTAGCCTGGCAGGATGTGTGTCAGATGCTTGAACATATTAAAAGCAGCTGGACTTTTGGTCGTTGGTCAACCATTTTCATTTAGAGAAAATTCACCACTGGACACGAAGATTTCTCCTTTTTGTTCCGCACTGTTTGCATACATACCATCAATAAAATCCTCATGTTGGCGGATAATAAAGTTGGTTTTTTCTAATAATTGCTTACGTTTAATCGATGTCGTTCTCTTTTGCGTTTGTCTGTCCTTGTCAAAAATAATTTGTTGCGCATCATTTTTTATCAGGTAGAGTGTGGACTTTTCGTAATGCAGATGGAAGATTTTGTTTACGATGATCGTTTCATTCATTTGCATAGCCCATGGGCGGTATCTAAAATACCTTAGATAATTCAACGTGTTTTGAGTTCGGGCAAATCAACTGGATAAAAATAAGTTGATATATTGAGAATCTATCGCAATATAAAAAGAGGTTTTAAATACCGTGATATGGCTCTGTGAATTCCATCATCTGAAAAGATAACTAGGTAAAGATAACTATGGGTAAAGCTCTTGTAATAGTGGAGTCCCCGGCAAAAGCCAAAACAATCAATAAATATCTGGGAAGTGACTACGTGGTGAAATCCAGCGTCGGTCATATCCGTGATTTGCCGACCAGTGGCTCAGCCAGCCAAAAGAGTTCAAACTCATCTAGCGATAAGTCTAAGAAGAAAGTTAAAAAGGATGAGAAAGCGGCGTTAGTCAACCGTATGGGGGTTGATCCATACCGCGACTGGGAAGCTAATTATCAGATTTTGCCAGGTAAAGAGAAAGTTGTGGCAGAGCTGAAATCACTAGCTGAAAAAGCAGATCATGTTTATCTCGCAACGGATCTTGACCGTGAAGGAGAAGCCATTGCATGGCACTTGCGAGAGGTGATTGGTGGCGATAGTGATCGTTTTAGCCGGGTTGTTTTTAACGAAATTACTAAAAACGCTATTAAGCAGGCGTTTGATAAGCCGGGTGAATTGAATATTGACCGGATAAATGCCCAACAAGCCCGTCGTTTTATGGATCGGGTGGTTGGTTATATGGTTTCTCCACTGTTGTGGAAAAAAGTTGCGAGAGGGCTTTCTGCTGGTCGTGTGCAGTCCGTAGCAGTGCGTCTTGTTGTAGAAAGAGAGCGTGAAATTAAAGCATTTGTACCAGAAGAGTATTGGCAGTTACATGCTGATTTGCTGGCGAAAGGTGAAATTTCACTGCATATGGAAGTGAGTCATAAACGGGGTAAACCGTTTAAGCCAGTCAATAGTGAACAAACTCAGGCTGCCGTATCTTTACTGGAAAAAGCCCGCTATAAGGTTATTGATCGTGAAGATCGCCCGACATCCAGTAAACCTGGTGCGCCGTTTATCACATCCACATTGCAACAAGCTGCCAGTACGCGTTTAGGGTTTGGTGTTAAAAAGACCATGATGATGGCTCAGCGTTTGTATGAGGCTGGACATATTACTTATATGCGTACTGACTCAACTAACCTGAGTCAGGATGCGCTGGATATGGTTCGTGGTTATATCAGTGATAATTTTGGTGACAAATACCTACCGAAAGCAGCGAATACCTACAGCAGTAAAGAAAATTCACAAGAAGCGCATGAAGCGATTCGTCCTTCCAGTGTTGATGTCGTGGCTGAACAACTGAAAGATATGGATGCCGATGCACAAAAGCTTTATCAGCTTATTTGGCGTCAGTTTGTTGCTTGTCAAATGACACCGGCAAAATACGATTCCACGACGCTGACCGTACAAGCTGATGATTTTGAGCTGAGAGCTAAAGGCCGTACATTACGTTTTGACGGCTGGACAAAAGTGATGCCTGCGTTGCGTAAAGGTGATGAAGATCACACATTGCCTATTGTTGAGGTTGGTACTGAACTTGACTTACAACAACTGATTCCGAGCCAGCACTTTACCAAACCACCAGCACGTTACAGTGAGGCATCTTTGGTTAAAGAGTTGGAAAAGCGCGGTATTGGTCGTCCATCTACCTATGCTTCTATTATCTCTACGATTCAAGATCGTGGTTATGTTCGGGTCGAAAGCCGTCGCTTTTACTCGGAGAAAATGGGTGAGATTGTTACTGATCGGCTGGAGGAAAATTTCAACGAGCTGATGAGTTATGATTTTACCGCACGGATGGAAGATCAGCTTGATCAGGTTGCAAGTAATAAAGCGGAATGGAAAGGGGTTCTGGATGAGTTTTTCACTGATTTTAGTGAACAGCTAGACGTCGCAAATAAAGACCCGGAAGATGGGGGGATGCGGCCTAATCCTATGGTGATAACGTCCATTGCGTGCCCGACTTGCGATCGTCCTATGGGAATTCGAACTGCAACTACGGGGGTTTTCCTGGGTTGTTCGGGTTATGCACTATCACCGAAAGAACGTTGCAAACAGACGATCAACCTTATTCCTGAAAATGAAATTCTCAATATTTTGGAAGGGGATGAAGCGGAAACAAACGCGTTGCGTGCTCGCCGCCGTTGTAAAAAATGCGGTACAGCAATGGACAGCTATCTCATCGATAACCAACGTAAATTGCATGTCTGTGGTAATAACCCTGCTTGTGATAGCTATGAAGTGGAAGAAGGTGAGTTTCGCATTAAAGGGTATGACGGCCCGATTATTGAATGTGATAAATGTAGTTCTGAAATGCACCTAAAAATGGGACGTTTTGGTAAATACATGGGTTGTACTAACGAAACGTGTAAAAATACCCGTAAAATCTTGCGTAGTGGAGAAGTCGCTCCACCAAAAGAAGATCCCGTACCATTACCAGAGTTGCCTTGTGAAAAGTCTGATGCATATTTTGTATTGCGTGATGGCGCTGCCGGTGTATTTCTCGCTGCTAATACTTTCCCTAAATCTAGGGAAACGAGGGCACCATTGGTAGAAGAATTGGCTCTCTTCAAAGACCGCCTGCCGGAAAAATTACGTTATCTGGCTGATGCGCCTGTGGCTGATGCTGAGGGTAATAAAACTGTTATCCGTTTCAGTCGTAAAACTAAACAGCAATATGCTTCTTCAGAGAAAAATGGCAAGGCAACGGGGTGGAGCGTGTTCTATGTTGATGGAAAATGGATTGAGAAAGATAAAAAGTAACAATTATTGAGAGAATTAACCCTCTCTTTTTTCTCAAAAAGAAGTCATTTTCTTCTATTAGCCAACCTTATTAGGTTGGCTTTTTTCATCTATCAACAGAATCTTAAAATATTTGAATTGAAATACAGCTATAACTTTCATTATGATTTTTCAATTATTCGTTATATAAATATATAATCGTGTTATAGTGGTTATATGCGACGATAAAATTATTTCTATTAGTTATAATAAATAGCAAACAGCAATATCAGGCCAAATTTTAAGTCATAATTGTTCACAGCGTTTATTCTGGGATGGTACTTATATGAAATTACAACAACTTCGTTATATTGTGGAGGTGGTAAACCACAACCTTAATGTTTCATCTACAGCTGAAGGGCTGTATACGTCTCAACCTGGGATCAGTAAACAGGTTAGGATGCTTGAAGATGAGTTAGGTATTCAGATTTTTTCCCGTAGTGGTAAACACCTGACGCACGTTACTCCCGCAGGTGAAGAGGTTGTCCGAATTTCCCGTGAAGTATTGTCCAAAATTGATGCAATACGGTCAGTTGCTAGTGAACATACTTATCCAAATCGTGGTTCACTATATATTGCCACTACCCATACACAGGCTCGTTATGCATTACCTCCGGTAATTAAAGGGTTTATTGAACGTTATCCGCAGGTCTCTTTGCATATGCATCAGGGATCGCCAACGCAAATTGCGGAAGCTGTATGTAAAGGGAACGCTGATTTTGCTATCGCAACTGAAGCACTGCATTTGTACGAAGATCTGATAATGTTACCTTGCTACCATTGGAATAGGACATTAGTTGTTACACCAGATCATCCGTTGGCGGGTAAAGAGAATGTTTCAATTGAAGAATTGGCTAATTATCAATTGGTCACTTATACATTTGGTTTTACTGGCCGCTCTGAATTAGATGTTGCATTCGATAAAGTGTGCTTAAAGCCTAAAATTGTTTTCACAGCTACTGATGCCGATGTGATCAAAACTTATGTCCGATTGGGATTAGGTGTGGGGGTTATTGCGAGTATGGCCGTTGATCCGATACAGGATAAAGATCTTATTTGCATTGATATGCGTGAGAGATTTGGCTATAGCACAACTAAGATAGGTTTTCGTCGCAGTAGTTTCTTGCGCAGTTATATGTATGATTTTATGTGGCGTTTTGCACCTCACTTGACGCGTGATGTTGTTGATCAGGCTGTTGCTTTGCGTTCAAATGAAGATATTGAAGCCATGTTCAAAGATATCAAGTTACCCATTGTGTAGTAAAAGGTGAGGGAGATAATGATGGCCGTTATCTCCCGGAATTTATTTATCAGAGTGCGTCAAATTCACCACTGAAGAAATCATCTGACTCTTCTATTGATGTTTTTCTTTGCTTATTAATAAAATTATCAAAACTGGCTTTAACATCGGGATGATCGAGAGCTTCATAGTCGAATACCGATACTAAAGATGAATATTTGAAATCAACATTGACATTTTCATTAGAAGCACAACTTGATAAAAAGTTTGCATTACTGCTATCAAAATTAACTTGGTAAAGCTTCAATTTAGGAATATACACGGTTTTCTCTCCTACAACTAAGGTATCGATGGCAATTGCCAACGTTACAGTAGAATAGAAGCCTTTATTTTTCCGTATACCTAAACGAATCGTTTCTCCTTGTTTTGTAAGAAAATGGGAGAAATCTGCCAGCATATCTGTATTTTCAAATACAACAACATTCATAATAAAATGCAGGAAACTTTTTGAAATACTTAAACCATTTAATGAATCTGTGTAGCTTTTAGACTCAACTTTGTTAGTACCCATTAAAGGCAGTTTGCTTACTGCTTTACTCCAGAATGCCATATCTGTCTTATATTGCTCTCCATGCTTTTCTGCATATTTATTTACATAATTAGTGACGATGGAGGATAAGGCAATCAATGTCTGACTTAAACTATTGGTTTTTTCTAAAACGTCTTTTTGATCAGATAATTGTGTTGCTACAATGAATTGCACCAAACCATCTTTTTCATTATATTTGTTTGTGTTCTCTATATTAAAATAAGCTTCATCAATGTGAAAGAACTTATTGGCTTCATTGATTTTTTCGATATGTTCCTGGTGATTTGTAATTGAGTTTTTCATATCCATAATTTATCCTTATTCTTTTAATTAATCATTTAAATCCAATTTGATGGAAAACGAATTCTATACGATTATCATTCGATTGTTTACCTGACTAAATTATCAAAATTTATTACTGAAATTATGATAGATACGCTGAATTGACAAATTGTGTGGTAATAAAAAATAAATACCTGCTTATATGTTATGTTTAATTTATGTCATCATCGTTAAGATGGCTTTAAGTTATACCCAATAGATTTCAAGATGGATCGCGACGGCAAGGGAGCGCAGCCAACAAAGAGGCAACTTGAAAGATAACAGGTATATACCAGCATAATAAGAAGGAGGAGTTATGTCGTTTGATTTGAAAAAGGTTTGTGTTTCAACACTTTCCACTGCAAGTAAAGAGTATGATTATTACAGTTTACCACTGGTTGCTAAACATTTAGGTGATATTTCCCGCTTGCCTAAGTCAATGAAAGTTCTTCTGGAAAATCTTCTTCGCAATATTGATAGCAATTCTGTTGTTGTTGATGATTTAAAAGCTATTATTGATTGGCAAAATACAGGCCATGCAGATAGGGAGATTGCTTACCGGCCAGCACGTGTATTAATGCAAGATTTTACTGGTGTGCCTGCTGTTGTTGATTTAGCCGCTATGAGGGAAGCCATTCTGCGCCTTGGTGGAGATGTTGAACAGGTTAATCCGCTGTCGCCTGTTGATTTGGTTATTGACCATTCAGTTATGGTGGATAAATTTGGTACGGAAAATGCGTTTGAACAAAATGTTCAATTAGAAATGGAACGTAATTATGAACGCTATTTATTTCTACGCTGGGGACAAAAAGCATTTAATCGTTTTCGTGTGGTACCGCCAGGAACAGGGATCTGCCATCAGGTAAATTTGGAGTATTTGGGTAAAACAGTTTGGCATGAAATGCATAATGGCAGAGAGCTGGCTTATCCTGATACTTTGGTTGGTACTGATTCTCATACCACAATGATCAATGGCCTTGGTATTTTGGGATGGGGTGTGGGTGGTATCGAAGCGGAAGCGGCTATGTTAGGGCAACCTGTTTCCATGCTTATCCCTGATGTCGTTGGTTTCAAACTTACTGGCAAGTTGCGCGAAGGTATTACAGCGACAGACCTAGTGCTGACCGTGACTCAGATGTTGCGTAAGCATGGCGTAGTCGGGAAATTTGTTGAATTTTATGGTGATGGATTAGCTGACCTGCCATTGGCTGACAGGGCAACAATTGCCAATATGTCACCAGAATATGGGGCAACTTGTGGTTTCTTTCCGGTAGACGATATTACCCTGAGTTATATGCGTTTGACGGGGCGTACAGAAGAGCAGATTGCTCTGGTTGAAGTATATTCTAAGATCCAAGGATTGTGGAGAAATCCAGGTGATGAACCGATATTTACCAGTAGTCTCGAATTGGATATGTCGATAGTGGAAGCCAGTCTTGCAGGGCCTAAACGCCCACAGGATCGCGTCGCTTTAGCGCGAGTACCACAGGCATTTCAGTCAGCCATTGATCTGGAGATGAATAAAGCTCAGGGGAAAGTCGCTTCCGCACCGGTTAATTTGGATAACCGCATGTATGAGTTAGAAGATGGTGCTGTCGTGATTGCCGCGATTACATCCTGTACTAACACATCTAATCCTAGTGTTCTAATGGCCGCTGGCTTGCTGGCGAAGAAAGCGGTTGAGAGGGGGCTAAAATGCCAGCCATGGGTAAAAACCTCACTGGCACCGGGTTCGAAAGTGGTAACTGATTACCTTGAACTGGCGGGTTTTATGCCATATCTGGAGAAACTTGGTTTCAATCTGGTCGGTTATGGCTGTACAACCTGTATTGGTAACTCTGGGCCATTGCCTGAACCTATTGAAGTTGCAATTAGGCAAGCCGATCTGACTGTCGGTGCGGTCCTTTCTGGCAACCGAAACTTTGAAGGTCGTATTCATCCTCTGATAAAGACTAACTGGCTGGCATCACCGCCATTAGTTGTGGCTTATGCTTTATCCGGCAGTATGAAAAAGGACCTGACTAAAAAACCGATTGGTCAGGATCAGCAAGGTAATGATGTCTATTTGAGAGACATATGGCCTAACAGAAAAGAAATTGCTGAAGCTGTTGATAAAGTTAAAACCGACATGTTTCACAAAGAATATGCCGAAGTATTTGATGGTGATGAGACATGGCAGTTACTGGAAGTCGCAAGTTCTGCAACTTATGACTTTCAGCCTGAATCTACCTATATTCGTCACCCGCCATTCTTTAGTGATATGACAGTAGAGCCGGAAGCTATAACGGATATTCATGACGCAAATATACTGGCTATTCTTGGGGATTCTGTAACCACGGATCATATTTCTCCTGCGGGAAATATCAAAGCTGACAGCCCAGCAGGGCGTTATCTTCAGGAGCATGGCGTTGCTCCTAAAGATTTTAACTCTTATGGATCAAGACGTGGTAACCATGAAGTTATGATGCGTGGCACTTTCGCTAATATCCGTATCCGTAATGAAATGATTGCTGGCGTAGAAGGAGGATATACCCGTCATATACCATCACAGACACAGTTAGCGATTTATGATGCGGCCATGTGTTATCAGCAAGAAAAAATACCATTAGTTGTGATTGCGGGTAAAGAATATGGTTCTGGTTCGAGCCGAGACTGGGCTGCGAAAGGAACCCGGTTATTGGGAGTTCGGGTGGTTATTGCGGAATCATTTGAACGTATTCACCGTTCGAACCTGATTGGTATGGGGGTATTACCGCTAGAGTTTACTCAGGGTATAAACCGTAAGACGTTGAATCTGAGAGGTGATGAGACGATTGATATTGAAGGGATGAATAATCTCAAGCCGGGTCAAACTGTGTCGGTAAAAATGACTTATGCTGATGGACGCAAGGAAATTGTTAATGCTCGATGTCGTATTGATACCGGGACTGAATTGGATTATTTCCGTCATGGCGGTATTTTGCATTATGTTATCCGTCATATGTTGAAATAATTTTTACACGGTATAAAGACGGCGCTGATATTGGCGTCGTCTTTGCTTGTTTAAGTGAGTGAAAAAACAATTTAAAGTTCTTAGGTAATATCTTTAGGTAATAAATGCCCCATTTTTTTGGCTTTGGTATCCAGATAATAAGCATTTTTAGGGTTACGCCCGGTAATTAGCGGAACGCGTTCCACAATGTTAATACCTGCTTCGTTCATAATTTCTACTTTTTTAGGGTTGTTTGTCAGCAAACGAATAGCATTAACTCCCAACAATTTATACATGTCTGCGCATAAAGTGAAATCACGTTCATCGGCGGCAAAACCTAACTGATGGTTAGCTTCTACGGTATCTATTCCTTGATCCTGTAAAGCATAGGCCCGAATTTTGTTTATCAGGCCAATATTACGGCCTTCCTGTCGGTGATAAAGTAATATACCTCTCCCTTCTTTCGCGATCTGAGCAAGGGCTGATTCAAGTTGAAAGCCACAGTCACAACGTAAACTGAATAGGGCATCACCTGTCAGACATTCTGAATGGATTCTGGAGAGAACAGGTTCATTATCAGAAATATTACCGTATACCAAGGCGACATGATCTCGTCCGGTGGCAATTTCTTCAAAACCGACCATTAAAAAGTCACCCCATTGCGTGGGTAATTTAGCTTCAGATACTCGTTTTAATTGCATTTTATTTTTCATATGTTGATTCAGACTCATTGTAAAAATAGATAAAGAAAAACAATACTGGTCTGGGAAATCAGCTGAAACTGCATAGGAGATTTTCTCTGGTTATAACGTGTATATATTTTGCCATATTTGTAAAAAATTATCTGTGGAAATTTTTAAATAATTATATGTAAGTAAGCGTTATAACATCAGTATGTTAAGCTATAAGCAGAGTTCTAAAATGTACATAAAAGTATTTAGTATCAGACATGAATCAATTCATCAAGCCTATTGTTGTAGTAACACTGATTTTATTGCTGCCTCGTTGCCGTTATATTTTATCCTCAATAGTGACGATATGGGTGGTCAGTGTTTTGATTAGCAGGATGGCGTTAGGTATGCATTGGCCGCAAGATCTTATGATGTCAACGTTAATTAGTGCGACATTGGTGATGGTTATGTGCTATCTCACAGAAAAATGGCGCTTAATTAACGATTATAAGTACCTAGACCCAAAATAGATTTCAATTTGCAGCGCGGC
Source organism: Photorhabdus heterorhabditis (assembly GCF_001280945.1). NCBI lineage: Bacteria > Pseudomonadati > Pseudomonadota > Gammaproteobacteria > Enterobacterales > Morganellaceae > Photorhabdus > Photorhabdus heterorhabditis. Next base: position 39,053 of record NZ_LJCS01000002.1, read on the forward strand.
GGCAAGTGAACACATTCCCAGGAGCATAGATAACGATGTGACTGGGGTAAATGCAAGCAGCCAACAAGGCAGCAACTTGAAAGATGAAGGGTATATAACGTCCTCACTTCAAATAAGGTCTTAATATGTAATTGCTTCCTATTTACACTAAGTTAATGAGAAGGCATTAAGAAAACGCTGAAAGGGGCATTTATCGTGATAAATTGCTTCCTTTGTCCAGACTGGAAATGCTAATTTAACGAGCCGTTATGCCGGTTATTTGGCATAATATCCGAGCAACGATAGATAACAGGAAAAAATGTGAAATATTTTCTGATTTTATTACTGGTATTGGTGATCTTTATCATCTCTGTGACCCTTGGATCAAATAATGATCAGGTTGTTACTTTTAACTATCTGATTGCTAAAGGGGATTACTCGGTATCTACACTTTTGGCCGTATTGTTTGCTAGTGGTTTAGTGTTAGGCTGGGTTATTTGTGGATTATTCTATCTTCGTGTTCGTTTGTCATTAGCAAGGGCAGAACGCAAGATTAAGAGATTGGAAGCACAACTGGAGCTTCCAGTTGCTCATTCATCACCTATACTTAACAGGGAATAAACTCCTATGTTAGAGCTGCTGTTTCTGTTGCTTCCCGTGGCCGCTGCTTATGGTTGGTATATGGGGCGCAGAAGTGCTCAACAGGATAAGCAACAAAATGCTGATCGTTTGTCTCGGGAATATGTAGCCGGGGTTAACTTTCTCCTGTCAAACCAGCAGGATAAAGCCGTGGATCTGTTCCTTGAAATGCTAAAAGAGGACAGTTCCGCTTTTGAAGCTCACCTGACTTTGGGGAATCTGTTCCGTTCCAGAGGGGAAGTAGAGCGAGCTATCCGTATTCACCAATCGCTTATAGAAAGTGCATCTCTGACGTTTGAGCAGCGTCTACTCGCAATTCAACAACTAGGTCGTGATTATATGTCAGCGGGTTTATATGATCGCGCTGAAAATATGTTCTCTCAGTTGGTGGTTGAAAAAGAGTTTCGGCAAAATGCCTTTCAATCGCTTCTGGTTATTTATCAGGCAACTAGTGATTGGAAAAAAGCGATTGATATTGCTGAAAAATTAGTTAAATCCGGTAAACATGAGTTACGACAAAAAATTGCCCATTTTTATTGCGAACTGGCTTTGCAAGAAATGAGTGGTGATGATCTTGATGAGGCTATTGGTTATCTCAATAAAGCTGTTCAAGCCGATAAAAATTGCGCCAGAGTTTCTATTATGCTGGGACGTCTATTTATGGCCCAGCAGGAATACACCAAAGCGGCAGATTCTTTGAAATCTGTTCTTGAGCAGGATAAAGAACTTGTCAGTGAATCATTACCCATGCTCCGGGAGTGTTATCAGCATCTGAATCAGGGTAATGAATGGGAAAATTTCCTGAGACGTTGTGTGGAAGAGAATAGTGGTGCAACTGCTGAGCTTATGCTGGCTGATATTATTGAGCAGAAAGAAGGGCATGAGGTCGCGCAAATCTATATCAACCATCAACTGAAACGTCATCCGACAATGCGCTTGTTTTGTCGTCTGATGGATTACCATCTGGCTGAAGCAGAAGAGGGCCGAGCGAAAGAAAGTATTGTTTTGCTGAGGGACATGGTTGGTGAACAAATTCGGACCAAACCCGATTATCGTTGCCATAAATGCGGCTTTACTTCTCATTCACTTTATTGGCATTGCCCATCATGTCGTTTATGGGACTCTATTAAACCTATTCGTGGATTGGATGGTCAGTGACAGTGTCACAGTAATATTTCTTTGTTGGTTAAAAAGGTTAAAAAATGACATCACATACCTTAACATCATTCGGTAAACAGATTAACTCGCCTGTAATTGTGGCTTTAGATTACGACAACCAAGATTCTGCATTGGCTTTTGCCGACAAAATTGATCCACAGGATTGCCGTTTGAAAGTGGGTAAAGAGATGTTTACCCTTAATGGTCCTCAGTTTGTTAAATCGTTACACCAACGTGGTTTTGAAGTATTTCTGGACTTAAAATTCCATGATATTCCCAATACTACAGCCAGAGCGGTGGCGGTGGCGGCTGAAATCGGGGTTTGGATGGTCAATGTACATGCCAGTGGTGGTGCCAGAATGATGACTGCTGCGAAAGAAGCGCTGCTACCTTATGGTAATGATGCGCCATTATTAATAGCTGTCACTGTATTAACCAGCATGGAACAATCGGATCTGCAAGACATTGGTATTAATATTACGCCAGCGCAACAGGCTGAAAGATTGGCAAAACTGACTCAGGAATGTGGGCTGAATGGTGTAGTGTGTTCTGCTCATGAAGCTCAGCAACTGAAAAAGGTTTGCGGTCAGGATTTCCAATTAGTCACTCCGGGAATTCGTCCGGCAGGCAGTGATGCGGGTGATCAGCGTCGTATCATGACACCAGAACAAGCGGTATTGGCTGGTGTTGATTATATGGTTATCGGGCGCCCGATTACTCGTGCAGCTGATCCTGCTGCGGCATTGCGTCAAATTAATCAATCCATTGCAGGAGCTTATTAATGCAAGATAATAATTCGCGCCTGGTCTATTCTACGGACGGAGGCCGTATTCAGGAAGAAGCGGTTAAACCTCCGCGGCCAAAAGGTGATGGTATTGTACGTATTCAGCGCCAAACCAGTGGTCGTAAAGGAAAGGGGGTCTGCGTAATTACTGGCATTGATACTGATGATCAGGCACTGATCAAACTGGCGGCTGAATTAAAGAAAAAATGTGGCTGTGGGGGTTCAGTAAAGGATGGCGAAATAGAAATTCAAGGCGATAAAAGAGACTTATTGAAACAATTACTTGAAGCCAAAGGTATGACAGTTAAATTAGCGGGTGGCTGATAGAAGGGCGGATATTCGCCCTTCATTTTATATTTCTCATTTTGATTATTGGTGGCGTTTTAAGATATTAACTAATAATATTATCAAATATTTAAATTAAAAATTATTTACAATAAAGAGATGCGATAAATTATTATAAGTTTTCTATGAAAATAATTTAATGATATTATTCGCCTATGCTTAATAAATAATTCTATTTTTTACTGATATATCTTAGCAAGAAACAGTAGTAGGAAACTTAATATTATTTCGTGATTTTTCTTTATTTAAAGTCGTTATTATGTGGAAATGAGTACCTTTGATGGAAAAGGTGGGAAATATTATAATTGTTTTAAAATCATAGAGATAACAATTTAAATCTATTTTTTTAGTAAAGAGGTTGACTATGGAGAACGATCGTTCTACCCTAAAAGGCATGGAAGGTGAGCAGGTGCCCAACATCAGGGAAAACATGTTGGATGCGGTAGAGGAATTGATTTATACAAGGGGGATTTCTGCTACAGGTATTGATCTTATAACGCGTACCACAGGTTCTTCACGTAAGACAATTTATCGTTACTTCGGTACGAAAGATGGGTTGGTCGAAGAGGTTCTTCGCCGACGAGATGAACGCTGGATGCGGTGGTTTACCTCATCAATCGCCGAATATAATACGCCTAAAGAAAAATTATTAAATATTTTTCTGGTATTACAAACATGGTTTGAAAGTGATGATTTCAGAGGATGTGCATTTATCAATACATCTGGTGAACGCCTTAATCCTGATGATCCGGTGAGAATCATTGCTAAGGAGCATAAAGAGAAAGTTTTTACTTATATTCTCTCTATTTGTGAAGAAATATCGCCAGACTCATCAGTAGATTTAGCCAGGAAATTTCTACTTTTGATAGAAGGTGCTATTACCATGGCTCATGTAATGAGTGACAAGAATTGTGTTTTAGATGCAATGAATATTGCAAAAGTATTATTAAGTGAATGCAATGTGAATTAATGGAAAATTTAATGAGGAGACAACATGTCTGATATAAAAGAAATTCGCCAGCCAGTACCCCCATTTACCCGGGAAACTGCTATTCAAAAAATTCGTTTGGCTGAAGATGGCTGGAATAGCCGTGACCCTGAGAAAGTATCATTAGCTTATTCATTGGATACTAATTGGCGTAATCGTTCTGAATTTGTTCACAGCCGTAAGGAAGCTCAAGAATTTTTAACCAGAAAATGGGAAAAAGAGCATGAATATCGACTGATCAAGGAGCTATGGGCGTTTACTGATCATCGGATAGCGGTTCGTTATGCTTATGAATGGTGTGATGATTCTGGCAATTGGTTTCGCTCATATGGTAATGAAAATTGGGAATTTAATGAAGAGGGTTTGATGTATAACCGCTATGCTTGCATTAATGATCTTCCAATAAAAGAGTCTGAACGAAAATTTCATTGGCCTTTAGGCCGTCGCCCTGACGATCATCCCGGATTATCTGATTTAGGATTGTGATTTAATCATTAGGTAAAGCCGTAGGTTTGGCAGCCACTCTTTTTTCAGGTGACGGCCAGGACGCTGCCGATGTGCGGTATTCTCTGCCGTCGGTGCCGTCGGATTCTGATTAACAGAAAAATCTATAAGGTTCGTACCCTGAATCTATCGTTTGAGGCAGGACAGATTTCGGTTAATGCAGTCCGTGACCTGATGAAGTTCGTCAGCGGGAATATCATCAGTTACATTCCGTGCAGTATGAGCGAAATTGGCGGCGACATCCGCTACTTCATCAATAATGCTGTTCATTCTGGCCGGTGAGATGCCCGCATTATTGGCAACCTTCAACAATATGGTGCGGGTGATATCCGTTCCGTGGCCGGTCACCGAGGTCTGATGTTGTCCTCCGGGGCCGTCCGCAAAGGTCAAATCATAGGCGGGGGACACTACCCACTCATTGCTTTTATTCAAAATGAAGGAGAAATTCTTCACATGATCATCACGATTATGCATCAACACATTGAACACCATGCGGCGGGCTTGGATTTCTCGTTCAACAACAGAGCGCGTGATAGAGCCAGTCGCCCGTAAGATATCTATGTAATCCATACAGGGTAATCGGAAGTCGGCATGTAGGGCGCCGGCCATACTCAGTACTGGCATTCGCATTCCATTCTCGCGATCAAATCGCTGGACACCAAATGCGGCGAGTCCTCCTTCAAGGCGGAAATAGCGACTTGTGGGGAAATTAATGCCCGCCATTCTGGCAGTACAGGCATACGCTTCTTCAAGGGCACAGACCCAAGGATTTTCCTCTGCTGCGGGGAATTTGACCAACCAAGGCTCACTCCCTGGGAACGCCGTCGTTTTCATTTGGCCGGTGGAGGGATTATATTCTACCTGTGCTTTTGGTCTGGCTCCGTGAGGCGAGCCACCAAGCAGGAAAAGTTCACGCAGTGCTTCCGAGTCCTGACCAGTGACTTCCTTACGGATTTGTTTGGCCAGCCCGGTCAAGTTTAGAATACTATATTTGTCTTGCTGGTCGTCTGGTAAAGGCAGAGCAGGTTGGTAGGTCAAAGCCCCCATCGTGTTATCGCCTAGCAATGCAAGGCGTTCCAGGACGGAAATCCGCCCAGGATCGACATAATTACGGCGAAGGAACCGGTCCATAAGCAGCCGTCCCCACCCATCCGGCAGAGAATCTGCAATGAAGCCAGGGAGCCAGTCCTGAAAGTGTTCAAAATTTGCGTAAGTATTAGTGGAAAGTGGCAGTTGCAGAGGAGAGAATTCGATGCCGCTCTCAAGAGCTTTGTGGGTGTACTCAAATAAATAGCGGGCATGTACGGTACTTTCGGCCAGATGACCTAATACCCACTGTTCTCCATGACCGTTGTAGATCACCTGTAGTCGGTCCAGTGACCGGTACTGAAAGTTTCGCTTCGTCATTTTTTTGCGTTCCCTGATTGATGAGCGCGGCCATTGCCGGAGAGTTTCCGAGACGAACGTTGGGTTCGCCGGGCGCGCTGGCGAACCGGCGCTTTCATGGCTTTGAGTTGAGCAATGCTGGTCGGTTGTAGCATAAACAGGGACTTAATTTCGTTCTCCAGCCGCAGAGCAAAAACGACTTTCATGAAATTTTCAAGCGTACCCCGCCCGCTGCTTTCAATTTTTTTGAGCGCTGAGACAGAAATACCGCTTCTGGACGCCAGCTCTGTCTGGAGCATGTTACGTCGTAGCCGATGTTCCCGGAGGCGCTGTCCAAGTTCTGCTAGCAACTCCGATTCGGTATAAAGTATTAGAGCCACAAATGCACCTCTTAAGTTTAAATTTTATGGTTAAGAGATTTTATCATATCTCTTATTTTACCAAAATTTGACATGAAAAGAGAAGGGTTTAAAAGTTCTATTTGAAGCTTATAAAGGTATTTAAGATACTTTAAAGTGTTATATAAGTCTTTTAAGAAAAAAATATCAGCGATATACCCGCCTGCTGGTAGGTTCATCAGCTAAATTTTCAGTCGATCGGAACTGAGCAAAAAAATTTGCTGAGTGACGAGCCAAATGGGGGCCTCGGCTACGTTTCAAACAGTTCATAAATCGGGTTTATTCGTGTTGACCTCCTTAAGGATTTATTGTCATACTTACCTATACATCAAATTTTGAAATGTGAGGTAATGTGGCAAAACATCCTGTAGAACAATCACCTAAACTTGATTTCTCAAATTTAGATTTTGTTAAATTCGGGGAATACCTCAGTGAATATAGTATTGTTGATAAACAAGGAAGATACCTTCATTGGAGTCAGCTTAAGTGGCGAGTTCCTAGTAAAGAAGCTGAACACATCTGGTATGCAGTAAAGTTCTGTAGAGATCAGGTAAAAAAAAGTACGGGCTTATTTGATAAAAGCGGGAATGAGTTTAGTTTTTGTATACATGATTCACTAGAGCCAAAGTTGCACAAAATTGTACAACTTGGTGCAGGTAAAGTCGCTGCAATTGCAGGATCTCAAGCATCAGATAATATTCAACAGAATTACTTAGTATCATCTTTACTGATGGAAGAAGCCATCACCAGCGCTCAATTGGAAGGCGCAGCAACTACCCGAGCTGACGCAAAAAAAATGCTAGAGGAAGAATTAGCGCCCAGTACTCCTGATGAGAGAATGATTCTGAATAATTATATGCTATTAAAGCTAGCGGATAAAAGAAAACAAGAACCCCTTACAAGGGATCTGATGCTTGAATTTCACAGAATAGCGACTAATGGTGTATCTGAAAACGAAAATATACCGGGGGAATTTAGATGCAGTAATGATATTTACATTGGAAATGATGACAATCCATTATTTTACCCGCCAAACTATAAGGAGTTAGAAAATAGGTTAGAAGCATTATGTGCTTTTGCTAACGAAAATCATAATGGAGAGGATGGCAGGAAATTTATACCACCAGTAATAAAAGCGATTATTCTTCATTTTATGATGGGGTATGAACACGCATTTAGAGACGGGAATGGCAGAACTGCAAGGGCAATATTTTATTGGTATATGCTAAAGAATGGATATGACATTTTTGAATATATTTCAATAAGCAAGGTTATCAAGGAGAACGCTAAAGACTATGGTATGTCATATCTTTATGTTCAAAAGGATTATGGGGATTTGACTTATTTTATCAATTTTAATGTTAATATTATTCTAAATGCATTTGATGAATTACAAGAGTATTTAAAAGTAAAAACAAAAGAATTCTATGAAATTGTCGATGTGTTGGAACATTCAAAGTATAAAAGTAAGCTAACCTTCATTCAGAAAGATTTAATCAAAAAAGGTGTAAAAGAACCCGGAAGATTGTTTAAAGTAAAATCAGTTCAAAATATATATGATGTTAGTGAAAATACAGCCAGGAAATTACTTAGAGAGCTTGAGTCAATGAATATATTTCTTCCTATAAAAATAAAACGAACAACTCATTATATTGCCCCCGCAGATCTACGTAGTCGGCTAAATAAGATATCAAAATCGTAGGATGCTTTTTCTTACTCCTCACGGCGCGAGGAGTGAGTCTGGATTCTAGTACAGTTTAAAATAAATAAGGCGAGAAAATATTCCTCGCCTCAATTTAGTGTTTCAAGTGATACAAAAAGACCTTTTAATTATCGATAAACAGAAAAGGGGCTATGCCGACGATTTTCTCTGTTATGAAATTACGATGCAGATTTACCGCAATAACTGAATAGATGACTGCGCCATCGGGGGTAAATGTTGCTTCCCGTCGCCGGCGTGAAAGAATAACAGTTGGTTCCAGCTTGGGTTCATAACCGCCGCCAAGGCCGGTATCATGAACTGATTTCATATTTATTCTGTTCAATTCTTCACGACAAGCAACAAAGGTTATTTCGTCGTACTTTGACATCCTTTCGTCTGTTTTCATCAGAGTAAAAATATCAGACAATTTTTTACGATTTCCCGCTTCTGGACTAACTAATAAGGCATCATATTTACTGGTAACAGTCTCGTCTGCTCTATTTTTCCATATTGCTGCTTTAACTTCCTCATCCGGCATTTTTTCGTAATATTTGATACCGTAATTTCTAACCTTACCATGGTTTGATGTATTAGCTTCTACTCCGGTAGCAAGTAAATAATTTTCAACATCATCGGCAGTCATATTCTGAATATCGTTTACGGTAAATGTCTTATCACCTATTTTTACACTGCTGGAGCTTGCTTTGCTGCCTGATTCAATCGTCGCATAAAGTTGCACAGTAAAACCACTATTACCCAATGTGACATCAAAAGGGGAATTCAAGGGATTTTCCGGTGCTTCCAATAATGTTTTGCCGTGAGGACCCAGAAATTGGATTGTTTTTCCTGCGGGGACTTGTGTCGCTGCACTATCAGAGAAAAAATATCCGTGGGAACTCAGCATCAATTTATTCGCAGATTGATTCGGTACCGTCCATAATTGGAATGCACCCCCAAGCTCAATTTTTTGTGGTTCAAATTGAGGATAACTTTCTTTCAAATGTTTAATTCTGGTTTCCGATTTTGTCTTTCTAATATCACCCGTTTCGATATCTGTTCCAGGTTGCTTATTTGCTTTCCTCCATTCTCTCACTCTATTTCGATAATCCGTTGCTGATTCGTTTGGCATTTTTTCAGGTTTGCCATTACCCACGCCCATTACGTTTCGGTGTGATTCATTGATGTTTATTTTGGTATTTGTCAGTGGGATTTGACTATCGCCTTTACCAGTATACGGTCGGATAACATACTCACTTTTGCCTTTAAATATGGCATATTCTGCTCTGAATCTATTTTCCGTCAATAAAGCGGAATTATTTTCTAGTAAATAATTAAGATCACTGAAATCAAATAATGTATTTTTATCGTTGACATAATATTTTGCTCCCACAATTCGCGACTCTTCCAGTAAAGAAAAGCCACCACTCACTTTCTTATCAATCACTTTGTTATCAATAGAAGTAAACCATGTTGGATAGCGATTATAGTAGATATGTAACATCTCGTGATATAAAGCGATAGCGGGTTCACGAGAGCGCCAGGGTTCCTCAATAAGCTTCTCTTCTGTATCAATAATATGATTATCAGGATCAAAAGTGATACTGCTGCCAGCGCTGTTACGGGCATAGAATTGCCCCTCTTTTTCACGTACAATTGCGTTCATGGTAGGTGGCTGAATATTTATACCTTGTTTCTCAATCTCTTGAATAACAATATTGCCGGATGGTATCCCCTCTATTTCATTGAGTATACGAGTGACTTGATTGATGAATATATCATTACCTGTTATTGTGATCCCGACAGGGGGAATATCGATATAGTTACTCTCTAACGATGTATACTGTACCGTTTTTAAGATATTACCCGAACTATATTTTGGCATCAGTGTGGTAGGTATTTCCTCGATGGAAAATGCAATTTTATTTACCACTGATTCGTTGTCAAAGGGAAAGGCTTTTCTTAATAAATAAGGAAATTCTGTTTTGATCGCATTAATTTTTTCAACCGAAATACTTAGGTTATTTTGCAATGGTAAGATGACTTCACGTATCCAGATCTGTTGGATATCTATTACCTCTGTGCTGAGTAGAATCGTGTTATCTCTAAGTTTTAGCGATTTTTCGAAAAAATGGGTTAACGTGTCAGTAATATCTGATAGTTTATCAATATCATATCTTTCACCATCTTTGAATGCGGTATTGATATGAATAAATGCATCCAATATATTATCATTATTAATATTTCTGTGTGCAGCTTCAAGTTCCTGATCGATTCTTTTACTTTGCTCCAGAATAATAAATTGATTAGATATATTGGCATGAGTAACCCAATGCCCATCTTTATCTAATTTAACTGCGGGCCAGTAACTAAATTGTTCGGGATAAGTTGGATTGACAACGCGCCAGGTGTGATTTGCATCATCCCATTTAACTTGATAGTGAGTGCTTGATTCCTTTATATAGTAGTTCTGTTTAACCGCTACTTCTACATTAGCAGGGCGTATTGAATAAATTCCTTTATATATTCCTTCATTTGTATGAAGGGCCATCCTATCGAGTGAAATATTTTTGACTTGCCATTCATTTTTAAGTTTACCTAATCCTCTGGTACTTTTTCCAAAAATATCAGCGAAACTTTTCTCAAGTTTAATGCTATTTCTCATGGCACCGACTGCGCTGATGACTCCCCGGTAAGTTAAGGTTAGTGTTGATCTGATAGGCAAAGGTTCGATTAAATCAATTAATCCACCGAGTATAATTCCAGAGGATTGACGTAAGGTTATTATTCCATGCTCTGGTAATGTCCTGACAACCGCTGTAATTAAAGCTCTTCCGGTCAGACCAGCTTGTCTGAGGCGCAATGTAGTTTGTGTTACTTTTGCGGCCATTGATTCAGTCAATGACATACCTAGGGTAGCAACAACCAAAAGCACATTTGCGGTATCAAAGACAATGGAACCAATATCCTCTCCCGTTAATTTATATTCACTATCGGTCGTTGATTTATAGATAACATTATAGAAAGGAATAAGAATGGTTGCTGCTATATGCCAACCAGAGGTAATGTCCAGCGCCTGTTTACTTTTTATTGCAATATCATTTAAACCTTGCTGGATGACTGTTGTCGTAACAGAAAGTAAGTTCTCTTCTTTATAAAAATTAAATCTAGGTGAACCAGTGAAACTAATTCCTACATTCATTCCTGACGTTATACCATAATAGTCATTCCAGAATGCATCGTAAGAATATTTATATCTGCTTGTTTCTGCGAAGCCGCTTAAGGTTTTGGCTCGTTCATAACCCGTTGGGAAAAGTCTTTTTCCGGTGTTGACTATCATATTTGGCATTAATATTCCCATGCCTATCTCAATTTTTCTTTCAATTAAAAATAATGCATTGGGTTTAGACATGGCACGTAAGGTCGGATTGTTATCAACTTGCTGCTGGGAGTATTTTTTTGCTTTCACGCCGCCTTGGATCGTTGAAACAACCAACCAATTACCTTGATACATTTTTATCATGGCGACATTTCCCATACCCTGTTCGACTGAATAGAGAAAAGCCTCTTCTGGTGGGTTAATAATCTCTTCGACAGTTAAGTGTGCAGCGGGAGATGAAAGGATTAATTTACTGAACGAAACAGATTCATAATGACTGTATTTGTTTTTATAAACATTAAATTGCTCATTAAAATTGTATTGTGAATCAAATTTATCTCTCTTTTTGAAATCGATAAAAGAAAAGTATCCTGCGGGCTTTACGTTGTTTTTATTGAAAGGGTTAAGTTTTCGTTTGTCGTTTTCGAATAATTTTATTGTTTCTAAGGTGGAGTAATTAAATGCTTGTTCTGTATTAGTATTCTCTTTTCTCATGCGATAAATAATTGCTGCTGTTAAAATAATACAGCCTTCCATTTCAATATGTTTTGATTCTTGGTAAAGAACATGGTCAGTATCATAGTGAATATTATTTCTTTTAAATAATAACTCAGCCTGATCTTGGGAAAAAATAATATCGCGATAATCACCATGACCTTTAGTCATTTTTTCGACTTTAGGGGCAATTTGATAGAGTAGAGCGCCTAACGAAGATAAGACTAATAAATGATATTTAGCAGCTTGTAGTGTTTGCAGGTCAAAGATGTCTTTCTGATTATATTCACTACGGTTTTGTTTTTTTATTGCTATCTCTTCTTTCGCTAATTGGGCTAATAGTATATCATCACCAATGTTAATACTTTGTTCTGTTTCTGGGTGAGTAATAGGTATACCTGGATTAATATTATTTAAGGCAATTAAATTCTCTACTTTTTCAATTCCTTTTTTATAGGATTTGAAAAGATTTGCTTTATCCTTAATTCGTTGGTTATAATCTGATTTTTCTTTATCGCCTAACTCTATATTACCATCTGACATGAAAGTGAGTAATACATCTGAATAGATCTTATCATCAATATCTCCTGTAGAGAATGCCTGACGATATATTTTCAGTAAAGGTTCTTCGGCATTGATACCAAGTTCTTCCCATATATCCACTTTAGTATTATTTGAATCTGTTTGGTCTTGATCGATTTTTTCCAGTTTGTCATAAGTTTCTATTTTTGCTGTTAAAATATTTATTGCTGCATCGATATCGCTTGTATTGTAATTTTTTATAAAAAACAAGTTGAATATATTGTTAATATTATTCAGTAACTCAGAATATTTTATTTCAGTATATTCATTGAAAACAGCGCTCACTGCATTTTTTAAAGTATGTTGTAATTCGGCTGAAAATTTGTGATAAGAAAATAGACCTTCTACTATATATAAAGCCATTTCTTTAATATCAGATGTTATCCAGATTGGATGATTTTGATTACCTTTCATGAGGGAAATAAAATCATTATTGTCATTTTTATTACTTTCTATCTCATATTGCCAATATTTCCCATTGACTACAGTATATTCCTTTTCTTTTTCCTGATAAACTTCGTTTTCATTTGTAATATCGTATTCGGAATTTGACATATAATCCTCCAGGTTGATTAATTTTATTATTTATATAGCTATCGTAGTAAGCTGATTCACAGAGATTACTATTCATGCCAACATATTATGTTGTAATTTTTAATCCTAATCGTAAGGCAGAGTGATTATAATCAAACTGGTGTAATATCAAATATCAATTAATAACAATATAAAACTATTAATTAGTCCAATTATATATAAATGTTTATCTATTGTTTTTTATATACGGATAACAAACAAATCGGTACAGCCGTTGAGAAAGATAGTGGAGGGATGTTCTTAGGGGATAGGAATATTGGTAAAGACTTTTTGTGATAAGTTGTAAATAGGATAAATGATAAATATTTGTAAATAAATGAAAGGAGAACGTTCTCATTGAGTTAAGAGGGAACGGGCTAAGTATAGGATCTGTGATGTGTGATGCAGCCGTGTATTTAGGGAATAATGTAATTAAATCACGACTGCGCAATTGAAAATGAATTTATAAAATTATTTTATGTTTTCCACTTGTTGATCGTAGTTGCTTGTTGTACTGCTTCATTAGCAGATTGTTCAATTGACTAGGGGGAGTGGTGAATTATGGTTTCTTAGGCTCGTAGTTGAAGACTTCGAATTGTTGCCCTAAACCGATTTCCAGGTTGTACCAGGATTTTGGCCAGAAATCGTCAGTGAACCAACGAGAAAACGAAGTTGTGTTCGGGAAGCTAAACTCGCCGAAGTTGGGATCAAAAAAAATGACACCTTTCTGAGCATCCACATAGGCAGCTACAGTATGTCCAGCCATTTTTCCGAAAAAACTTATCTTCTTGTAGCCTGATCCTTTATCACCCGTATCTAGAATGGCGTCTAATAGGTCTTTTGTACCTTTGGTACCGGTTTGACCCACTACCTTGGATGAGTGTTCGTCCATGTCGTCGTTTTCTTGCATGCTTGGTTGAATGCCTTGCGTACCAAGCCAGTACTCGGTCATTGTACTTTGTTCATCATCCAGATAGCCGTCCATCTGTAACTGCTTAATGGAAAATAAAGTGTCTATATGAAATTTTCCCTTTTGGCCCCCGACATAGAGTTGGTCAAAGATACTTTCACCCTTGGCATGGGCGCTTATCCAGTGAGCCGATATAGACTCACAGACACCGCCTGAGGTGTCTTTGTGTTTCATGATTTGGTCCAGGAAGGTACCTTTAGTTTGGGCAAATTTGAAGGTGACTTGACCGCCATATTTGCTCGCCGAATTTCGGACTTTGCCTAATCTGGTTCTGACCCCGAAATGCATCATCCGGTCCATTATCATGTTGGGAGAGAATCGACTCTCTTGGTTTTTTTTGCCATCGGTGGTTAACTCACGATCGAGCATAGAATGGCTTGGTAGGTTACGTTGTAGAGTGGCTGAGAAACGTTCGCGTAACCCGGGTCTTTCTCTGTTAGTGTATTGAGAATTAAGTTCTAATGGAGTCGTGGTATTTATACCCTCTTGATCATGTTCAATAGAATCCGTTAGCTTTATTGGGTATTTTTTGGGTTTTTCTTTTTCACTGTATTCGTGTTCCATATATATTACCTCTCAGTTAATTCTCTGCTAATAATTCGAATTTATTTTTGATAAGTAATTGCGATTCTCATATGCAAATCTCGTAAAATATAATCAGCTTCTTTTCTTTGAAGAAGAAAACACTCTCCCGAACAATGTGTTTAATCTAGATATTCTTTCACTATTTCCTTGAGCCGTTACATTTCTTTTATTACTCTTAGGCATATAATTTTGCCATAGCTCTGGATTTTCATCCCAAGGTGCAATAGCTTCTTTATCATCCTTGTAAAAATGAATTCTATCTCCGAGCCTTTCTCTATTTCGATAAGCATAACGTAATTCAGAAGCGGTAATTGACTCACCGGGGCCGGCTTCAAAAGAATCAGAACCTTTGGTTTTATTAACAACTTGTTCGATATTCAGACCATCAAGAACAAAATGTATCTTTGTTCTCCCATTTTTGGCAGCCATTTCTATACCTAATTTGCTGCCTCTTTTCCAAAGCAATTTAGGTGCTAATGCGGAAAGAGCCCATGAGTGATAATAATCAGAATCATACTTACTGGCTGTTTTTTCATATATCTTAGAAAGATTAAATTTAGGGTTTTTCTTTCCAGTATTAAAATAATCATTCCATAGAGGATACCATCCTCTTTCATCTGAAATAACATCCTGCTGTAATTTCTTTGACACTTTAATATTTCTAGAATATTTTTTGGGATCATCGAATAATTTTTCTATTTCCTTATCTATCTCGTCTGGGTCTTTTCCTGTATGCCTATCCCAAACATTCTTGGAAATACTATTATTATAAACATCTATAATCATTGGAATGCTCTCAGATTTCGTTGAATCAAAATCAGGATTAGCGCTTTTTATATAGCGTCCCCTTTTAGTCGCAAGCCCATAAAACAGATCGCCATTTTCTTGATTATAATGGGGTATTTCAGGACCCAATTCCAATGGGCTAGTCATATCCATATTTCCTTCGTTATTTGCAATAGTATCATTCAACTTAATTGATGACTTTCTCTGTTTTTCTTTCTCATTATAGTCATGTTCCATATTATCACCTTTAGGTTGTTTCTCATTATATTTGTAGTCATTGGAATAAATGTTTACATCTTTCAATTATAATTGGAAAATTAAGTTTAATTTTCCAATTATTGAATATTGGTTTTGATGTTTCAAAAAAATATGTCTTTCAAGGCTTAATTTAGCCTGTTTTTTGCATCAACTATCCGTGCGTGATCTTATATTTCTCGGTTTCTTGCGTTTTTGAAAGATAAATGATGATGACGGTAGATTGGCATCACTATCATGAATAGGAGCAGATTTTTTCTCTTCAAAAATTATTTTTTCTTCAGGAATGATGTTCTTTTTTTCTATAGGCGATTGGCTTGGATTAAGATTAGCAATCTGTTTGATCTCTTTTGGATCATTAATTACCCGTGTGATAGCGTGGCCTGGAATTTCTGGTGAAATTAGCACTTCTTTATCGGCAAAAGCGTTTTGAGAGATGTCGCTATTTGCGGTACTAAAGAAGGTATTACTCGGTTTATTCAGATCGAAGATTTTAGTCGTGTCAGGCAGCTTATTCACGTCGATCTCTATTATTGGCGACCAATTTTTTTCTGGTCTTAGCCTTCTTTCTGATACTGGCCCAGCCTGATTCCAACTCCTTACCGTATTCTGCGCGGCCCCTAGTTCGTCACCTGTAGAGATATAAGGGCTTAATATATTATCCCCGGAAACATGTTGTGCAATAGGGATATTAGCGTTGGGGGAGGTTGCTATAATTGAAGCATGTGTCGGCCATTCTTTTAATTTTTTATATTCATCGGCTCTACCTTGATGTGTCTTTTCAAGTTCCGTAAATAGATTACCATCAGGTGGCACTGAAACTTGATCTTGTGTAATAGGATCTCGTTTATCTGAGGCTATCATACGGATTGCACGGAATAATTTTTCTCGACCCGTTCTATTAATAAAATCCTTAGGTGTTTCATATTCATCTTCCATATTAGGCGTATTTTGATTATTTCTAGGTAAATCTAATACTGGTGCAAATAGTTTTTCTTCGTAATTATCTGACTGTGTTGATCGTTTTCTTTTTCTATCATTGGTTTTACCGTATTCGTACACCATAATTATCACCTATAAGTTTTTATACTTGTTATCTTTCAAGTTGCCTCTTTGTTGGCTGCGTTCACTTACCCCAGTCACATCGTTATCTATGCATCCTGGGGATGCGTTCACTTGCCGCCGCGCTGCAAATTGCAATCTATTGGGTATAGTGAAAAGTATTCATCTTTGGTTTTGTTATATTAGCAATTGTAATGTAATCAAGATGTTAATTGAATACGGGGTACTTCAACCACATCATCATAACGTTTGCGTTGGTTGATATCGTCGGCCTGAGCGGTAAAACGATTATTTTCATCTACCTTGAGGGCTGGCAATCCAAGACGATGGGTAATGCCTGGTAAAAAGTGATCAATACCTTCATGGGATTGCAGATGAGCATTACCATAGATGGCAACGAACTTCTCTCCCGCAGGCAATTGTTGTAAACGCTCAACTGCCACATTATTAGCCGCCCCGGCACGATACATCAGGCCATGCTTTCCTTCGGAAGGGCGAGTTGTGCTGTTGTTATCTAGAGCAATGATTTTCATCTGCTTGCTTCTGGCCTGTTCAAACAAATTTGTAGATAAATGCTTGGTCTTAAGCATTGCGGCCAGCTCAGCGGGCATGGGTTCATTCTCGTTTGTCAGGAATTTATCTATCAACGGTTGAGCTAAATCTGAGCGTAAGTGCTCCAGACCAATGACCGTCACGCCATGCGCTTTTAATACATCCATCTGCTCTTCGACAAAACGTAATCCGTTCAGATCTGAGCCATGACTTTCACCGATCAGTAACCCTTGACGATCTTTAAGTAAAAGAGACAACTGGCTATTCAGATCCATGCTGTTATCCAATTGATGATTAAATTGCGTCAGCGCATCTGAGGAAAATTGCTTATCCCAGGCAGCGACATCCGTGTTATGTGAGCTGTGATATATTGCTTCCATTTGTGCCAATCTGCCTTGTTCCAGTTGGGTCAGATAAGCCGGATTAGCAAACCGGTTGAGTAAAATTGTCTCTTGTGATTTAGCAGAACCTGGTTCGGCTTGTTTGGCTGCTTCCTTAAGGAAATAGACTGCCATCTTCACACTTTCAACTCCTCCGGTCATATCTAGCAGCTCGTTATAGCTGTAGCCAAGATGGGCCTGTTTATTCTGTTCATCAAGCCGTGCATGAGTCAGTACCCCTTGACTTTGGGCAGTATCCAGCCACGTTTTGAAGTCATTAAATTGATCGCCTAGCTCCACGTGGAATTTAGGTTCAAAGGGAAGATTGTCGGGAACTTTTCCCTGATAGCCTGTTTTGGCCGCAAGATAGGGATCTTCTTTCACCCAGCGTACCATCAGGTCGGTCAGCCCAGGTGTATTACCTTTGGCCTCATCACGGGCAATCTGGTAGATCTGTGATGCCATTGCAGGGCGGGTTTCCGCCACTTCCAACAATGGGTTGCGTACTTCCTGCAAAGCACCGGTAAACATCAAGTCTTCCAACTGTGTCTGTGTTCTTCTCAGGGCAGTATTACGTTTAGAATCAGGATGTTCCTCAAGATAACGGGTAATACGTCGATGTAATTCGAAACCTGCCGTGAATTGCTCATTGCCACTCAGATTATGGAGATGCTCAAGTTCATCCAGAATTCCTTGATAGGAGGGACCAATCCGTTTGGCAAAGATCGCAGCCCCTTTACGTAAATTATCGCTGGTGATGAGGTCATGGAGTAATGGATTGTTCTGATGACTTTGAGGCAATTCTAGTGCTTGTTCCGATGATTTCTCTTTAGCATTGCCTAATTGAATCGACGGTTTTTTTGTTCTTTCGACGGTTTTATCGTGCTCAAATACCATATTATCACCTGTGAATTTTCAGTAAGAGGCATGTTGGAAATAAATACTATATGGATTGGCTATTGTCATTTTATTTTTTAAAAATAAAGTTAAGTGTATTTTAATATATAAATAAAGTGATTTTGTAAAAAATATTAATTGGTATTGAAATGATTGTTTTTATATCCTTTATCTTTCAATTTGCTGCTTTCACTCACCTTAGTCACATCGTCATCTATGCTCCTGGGGATGCGTTCACTTGCCGCCGCGCTGCAACTCTAAATCTATTGGGTATATATTAATGTAAATTAAAGGTTTTGAACTCCTTTTAATTGTTCTGATTTGTATTCTGAAACAATAATATCAATATTATTTATCCTGACAACAGCACTATGGCTATTTTTCCAGGTTGAAAGAATATCTTTTATTTTGGATGAATAATCAAAGTGGGTAATGCCAGAAACTTCAAGAATAATATTTTTATTATTCTGATTTTCATTATTTTCCTTAATAGATTTGGTTATCAGATTTACTTTCGCAAGGGCAAGGTGAACATCTTCTGTACCCCCTAAATCGGCACACAATTTGTTAAATAAAGCTTGGTTGATTTGCACATTATCCAGATTTGATTTTTGATCCACAGAAGTGGAAATTTGGCTAACGGGTTTTATGGTCTCTTTAATATCTTGCAGTTTTACCGGTGCGGTAATTGAATATAATAAAGAAAGGCGAGGGCGATTGCCGAGCGCTTGCCAAAAGTTACCTAAGCTATTTAGATTTTCTTGTGGTGGAATGACTCTGGTATATGCACCAGGAATTTTAGGTAATTGTCGATTGTTAACCAATGCATTTAAAATCGCTGTCATGACTTGCGCAGCTTGATTATTTGGTTGACTATCAGGATTAGCGCTATCGCTTGATGATTTACTTGGATGCCAGTAAGTAATTAAGTAGTTATAATTAATATTTACCCATCCTGGCAATAATGAGTTGGTGATGGGATTATAGCTCTTTGGTTCAGCAGCGCGTAATTGTAGATCTTCGTGTATATCATAAAGAAATACACTGACTGTGGGGGCTTCTGGGGTTGAATTTATTTCGGGTAGATCAAAGCGGATATCAATATTCTTTAAATACTGAGATAAAATATTATTTAATGCGTTATTAACTTCAATAATAGCATTGTTAGGATCAATTATATTTATCATATTAACTCCAATTCTATTAAATGTTTAAAAAACCAATCGACCAGTTTTATTTAATTCAAGTATCACAGCTCGCTCTATGTGTTTATTTTCAATGTGATCACCATTATCATCCGCGGCTAATATTGATGATAATAAGGCAATATTTCTGATATTAGCACCGGTTAGATTTGTTTGTTTAGCCAAATGCTCAAAATCAAGTTTATCTGATAAATTAAGTTGTTCAGGCCAAATAGCTTGCCACATGGCTTTGCGTAATATTTCATCGGGGTAAGTAAAGCGGGTAATAAAGGTAAAACGGCGATTAAACGCACTATCCAAATGGCTGCGATTGTTGGTAGCTAAAATCACCAACCCCGGATAATTTTCTAATCGCTGTAATAAGTAAGAAACTTCAATATTAGCATGTCTGTCTTGAGCATCTTTGGTTTCACTACGTTTGCCAAATAGAGCATCGGCTTCATCAAAAAACAACACCCCGGAATCGGCTTCGGCCAGGTCGAAAATACGGGAGATATTTTTTTCGGTTTCACCGATATATTTATTCACCACGGTAGAGAGATCGACTTTAATCAGATCAACGCCAAGATGCCCGGCAATCACTTCTGCGGCCATTGTTTTACCCGTCCCTGATTCGCCGTAAAATAGGGCGCTAATACCGGTACCATAACCTATTTTCTCCTGAAAACCCGCGTTTAATATTTGGTCTCGGTAATGAATGGCGGCAATAATTTCTTTCAGTTGTTGAGTTAATCCCTCTGAAATCACTAAATCATTAAAACGGCGTTTGGGGGTTATCCGTTGGGCTAATTTGCCGAAATTTTGTTGGGCGCGGAAATTTAACGCTTTACGCAAATCGATCTCCTTTAATGGGTCTTCCGGTTGCCGGAGTATTTGATATTGACTCGCTTCTTTAATAATTAACGGTAACGTTTCGGGAGTAAATGAAAAGCGCTGACATAACTGAGTAAGATTAATTTCACAATCGGTATTATCTGGCAGATTTTCTGTCAGCATCGATTTTTTCTCTGCCAGCGTGGCTATAGGCATCTCAATGTGTACCATTGGCAAGTGTTGAATCCATATGAATGAATCTCCCGGTTCTACCAGACAAACCACGCGTAATTTTGGTTGATTCAGCAGGGTGGATAATTCGCTTTGCCATATTTTCTTTTCCCCTGCAAGTAAAGAAAAATTACGAATTAATAAGCAAGCATCGTGTAGCCGGGCTTCCCGTATTGCATCTGTTAACAGGCTAGGTTTAGTATTGGTATTCCCTTCGTCCGGTAGATGGGTTAAATCAAGAACTAAGGTACTGATATTATGAAATGCCATAATATTACTGACCGCTAATTCTCTGGCACTGTCCTGTTTTCCTTTGAGGATCACCAGTGGGCGTACTTCATCTATTTCATTTAACAATATCTTGTTAAGTGAATGATAAAGGGTTTGCGGATACCAAGTCTGTGAGATAGAAGAATGCCAATAAGCACAGGTTATCAGGGGAGGTAAAATAACCCGTTGGCCGGATAAAAAATGCCAGACGCTACTGTGCGTTAAGAATTGCGTTTGTAGCCAAATGGGTTCCTCTTGGTTGTTGATCCGTAATAAATGATTACTGATTAATGGAGCTTGCGGTAAAAAATGGTTTTGAAATAATTGCCAATCACTTTGGTGTTGACTAAATAATTCAATTGCTAAAGCAAAACTGGGCCACTGTTTTTTACTGTTACCGTGTAGAGTAGCAAATAGCGCATGATAACGGTTGTCGAAATGCGGCAATAAACCTAATAATAAGGCATCACGTTCAAATTCAGTGAGTTCAAAACGTTCTATCAACAATGATAATGTACCGGTGATAGATTCATTCTCTATTTCCTTGTAATCAATAATATCACTTTGTTTTAACCAATGAGGTATGCCTAATGGTTTTACCAAACGTTGTTCTATTTCATCTTCGGTAAGTAAAAAACTCTCTGGTAAGGAGTCGTACCAATCTCTCTTTTGATAATAGTAGCGTTGTAATAGCAGATCAATACGCTCCAAATGAGGATAAATCCAACGTGATTCTGCTGCCATACAGTGGTTATTTTTTAGAGGGAAGTTCATATAAACCTTTTAAATGTTTTGCCAGTTGATTAATAGAGGGCGATCTAGCCAAGGCAGTTTGGCGATATTTAATGGCCATGGCCAGTCGTTTAACAGTGCATCGAATGGTTGAGGTTGCACCGTGATTTTGATTTCCTGTTCATCTATTCGTAATTCTCCCGGGCGTTGTAAAAATAATTGGCGAACATCATTGAGGCTTAATTTTTTCCAGGCAGGAAGTTGGCTGATAACCCCATCCAGCCATTGTTCTGTTGCCAACTGTTTTTCTGGATCAATGGGCGCTGATTCAATATTCTCATCAACCATGAGTCCACATAAAATAGGATTTAATTCCTTACGTTCTATTGGTGCCTTTTCGGTTCCCCAAATTAGATAATCAAGGAGGGCAACGGCACTGAATTGAGCTTGACGATGGATAAATTTTTGCTTTTCGAGTAGACCGAGTTGATTAAACAGAACAGGTAATATCGGCCATAAAACTAATATTCCAGCATGACTCACTTGATGTGGAAGGGTTTGTTCAGGTAATAAAGTCGGTTCAGAGAGTTGCGTGTCATCAGTTCTATGTTGGTCGTGGTTATTTTCTCCTGTTGTAATAAAGTATTCCGACAGATATTGGTATTCTTCAACCGATAGATGTTTTTTACAATTTTGTGAAACGGGTACTGTTTGCCAGAGTAGTTTTAACCAGTTATTTAATGCAGAATTACGGGTTGCAGCTTGGCGAAATAACGCAATAATAGAGGCTATATTAATCGTACCATTATTAAGTTCAGTCGTGATACGTGAGATAATTTTCGTATCGGGTTTAGGCATTTCCTGTGTATTATACTGCTGGATATATTCCAGTGCATTAAGTATCAATTGTTCGGAGGAGACAAGCTCCTCCTGATGTTGTGGTTTGGTTGTTTTTTCTACTAACTTACAATTAATGGCGTTTAATAAAACTGGTTGCCTGATAGCCAGAAGTTTTTGCAGACTGTGTTCAGATAAACAGCTTTTTGCCAATAATAGTGTCCATTTGTTTTGTATTTTTGGTAATTGATTGATTAATTGTTTAATGTTGATATCAGTAATTTCATTCTTCTTCATTTTCTCCATTGGGTTTAATGTGGAATCTTTTCGATGTAAGTAATGAATAAATTTCTCAATATCAGTCTGATTATTTACCTGATATTGGTTTAATGCTTGACTTAAAGTAGCATTAAGCCGAAGAGGGAATAATGAATTAAAATCATCTAATCTTATTTCTCCAAGGTTCAGGGTGAGTTTTTCTAAATAGATATTTTTATTAATGATATATTGGTTGAAATAGGAGTTGATTAATTTATTTATATTGGATTGATTAAGCAGGGAGCCATGTAATACTTTTTTAGCTGCCTGCGTGTTATTAGCTGAAATAGTAATGATTATCCGGTTTAACAGATTTGGCTCAGAGACCATGTTTATATTTCCTTTATGGTTAGTAAATGTAATTAATCGTAAAAATATGAATATGAAATATGTCATCATAATTAACTGGAGTTTTTATTTATAATATATCTCATATTATAAGGCGCACATTGTTCTAAATGTTTATTAATTATACCCGTCATCTTTCAAGCTGCCTCTTTGTTGGCTGCACTCACTCACCCCGGTCATATAGTTATCTATGCTCCCGGGGATTCGTTCCCTTGCCGTCGCGATGCAACTTGAAATCCATAGGGTATATTATAATACGTTGATTTTAGGCTGTAATTTTTTATTATTATACTGCATCAGGTATAAAATTTTCTTCGGATGATGAAGTAGTAGGTGGTTTTCCGAGTGTTAATGTTTTTAAAATTTCATATGCTGCGTCCCCTAAGGAAGCGCCGTTGTTTTGCCAGCGTTTGTAGGTGTTGGCAAAATCATTAAAATGTTCTGGTGAAAGCCAATGAATAACGAGTGAAATATGAGCTGGTAATTCGGCTAAAATCTCAGCTTTCACCCAAGATTCTATTTCGTATAGATCAACTTTGTCACTGCCAATTAGCTCGCGATTCAGTACCACACTGACCACAAATGAAAAATGATCAGCTTGGACATATCTTTCTCCGGAAAAATGCCAGTGATAGAGTGATGCTATTTCCTTTCTTGGGAAATTATTTATTGAGTCTGATTTTTTTTTAAGTAATATTTGTCTCTTAATAGGATTAAATTTCTTTACGTATGCTTTAATTTCATGATTTTTATTATCATTTAGCGTGACTTCGTCATCCTTTCCAATCATGGCAGGGAAGTGGCTTTTGTTGCTGATAGTAATCCAGTATTCATTTTCTGCTTCACTTGAAGGGAGATGATCGGCATAAACCAGTTGATAATCTATATCTTCCATCCACTCTGAGCTGTTTTCCCAGCTTAGTTTATTTTCTTTAAATGCTAGTTGCACATTTTCTAGATTTTCTCTTAAAACATTACTGTTATTGATGTTAAGGGTGAATATATTTCCTGTTACCTCAGTGATCATCTGATTAAGCAATAGGAGATTAGCATAATCTATATTGATAATTAAGTTAATAACTTGACCTCGTAGTAACTTACCTGAGGAACCTATTTGCGTGATTGTTAATTGCTCATTTTTGACTTCGATATTATTAGGGATTGTCTTATTATTGTATTCCTGCGTAGGTTTTACTGGTAAGAGTTGCTTATGTTCAATTAAATAAAAAGGAAGGTTAGCTAAGTCTGGTTTTTCTTTGAAACATTCTCCTCCCAGACCCAACCGGGCAGCAATACGTTTTTGCAGTGCTGACACCTTATCAATACGAATATTATTACGTTGATAGGCCAGTTCGGGTTGTTGAGCAAGATATTCGCGCTGAGTAGATAGAAAATCTTCCCGAGAATTTGAGTTTTGTGATAGGAGAGGGGTTGCACATTGCGCCCCAAAATATCGTAATAGATAATCTAGAATGATTAATTCTTTAGCATAGTTTTTATTATTATCAATTTTAGCTTCGTTATTCACTTGGTCAATTAAGTTAGGTTTTATGTTTTGATGAACATTTTGACCCACATTATTTTCTTGAAAAGGCCATTGAGTACCATGTACATTATTTCCTCGTTGTTTAAAAGCCAATAGTTTTGGTAACAAGGCGAGATTAGCACAGTTATTAGCTAGCATTTGTTCAAAAGGTAACATGAACTGATGTAATTGTATTTTCTGTTGAGTATTAGTTTGTAATTCATAGCAAGCAGGTAATTTATTACTCACCGGATAGTAATCCAGAACCTTACGATGTTTTCCCCAATTTAATAGTTCAGGCTGTGTATTAATCAGAGGTTCTGAAATTATTTTTTCTTTTACCTGTTGTTTAATCACGTTGGCTTTA
This sequence comes from Photorhabdus heterorhabditis, assembly GCF_001280945.1. Classification (NCBI taxonomy): domain Bacteria; kingdom Pseudomonadati; phylum Pseudomonadota; class Gammaproteobacteria; order Enterobacterales; family Morganellaceae; genus Photorhabdus; species Photorhabdus heterorhabditis. The sequence goes on from NZ_LJCS01000002.1 coordinate 64,095, forward strand.
ATCCCTCCTTTGGCGGTAATGATGAGAGGGCTTGATTCTGAGGTAATTAATGCTAATGGATCGTTGCCCCATAGTCTGGGATAGTATCCCTGATCGATTTTCCAGGACCAATTATCATTTGGTAACTTAGAAATCTTTTCATTATTATCATCTAATGTGAATCGGGCAATGCTTTGAACGCCTTTGATTGTTAATAATTGGTTAACCAAAGGGCTTGGATTTAATATCATAGGGTTGTTGTAATCCTTAACCGGAGGTAGTTTGAGTATCCAGCCATGATTCAAATAAGGCCCATCAAAAATTTCTTCATGATCGTAACCCATTTCTTTCATTTCTTGGGTGGTATAACGTAGTGGTTTTTCAAGAATCATTTGTTCCGCTGTTGTATAAACTTTAGCAAATATATCAGCGATATCTTTGACATCATCATCAAGCTGAATATCAATCTTCAATGAGAGATCGATGGGTTCTAGCCAAATAATTTTGCTGACTGATTCACCCAAATTGCGATTGTCCCTCAGAAAATCTTCCAACTTTTCCTGAGCTTGATTTTTTTTATTTTGATCTTCTTCGATTTCCCGGCTAGGGAGCAAATAAAGCCAATAGTTTCCCCTCAGTGTTAATTTTAATTGTGGTGTGTTTTCGTATTGGTCTTCAATAAAGCTGTATTGCCGCTTTTTTTTGCTATACCAGTATGTATAGCGTTGATTTTCAGGTTCATGAATAAGCTGTACATCATTAAAGAGAAAATAACCATCACTGTTGTCGTTGCTATGCAAATCCAATAAAGCCCGGCGATAATCCTCTTCGGTGATGGGGCCACAAGTCAATATTTGTTGTGGGCCAAACTCTTTAGGGAAAATACCGTCTCTGGATGTTTGTTCCTCTTGTTTAGGCGTAAGAAGATCTTTCAGTGGTAATGAATGGCGGTAAGCTAAATCAGATGCGCCATAACAACAAGCTTCTAATAAGGTGATCCCCGGATCATTTTCCCCCATATCGTTCCAACATTGGCCGGATTGTTGTTCAATAACGGTTTTTGCCTGAGCAAGTAAAGAATCAAAGGCAATATCGTCTTTGATAATGGGAAATAGTATATCTCGATTATTCATTTGTGAACTCCTTCGTTTAGGGGTTTTTATTTCCAGACTAAAATCAATACTTCGTCATCGTCGGCTTCTACACTTTTACCTATGACATCAGTGGATGGACTGCCTTTTTTTAAAGTCAAACTAGTGACCCGTTCAACCCAAGGTGATTGTTGAATGGTGGCTAATAACTGGTAGTAGTCAATGCGATTACCTGGCGTTACGCCGATAGCAATATTTTCTCCCCACGGCATGTAGATTCGACTCAGTTCCTGTTGTAATTGATGGCGGCCGTAATCGGGGTTAACTCCTGGAGTAAATATCAATTCATAGCTAATCGGGACATCAACGTATGTGGGATTCTTAATTTCAATGGTTGTCCAGGGGCTGCTTAATCGATCTAACCATTCGACCATTTCAGTTAATCGGGCTTGGTTCAATTCTGGGCGGAGTAAATCATCATTATCTTTATAGCGATTATCAGGGATGACGATTAATTGGCGCTTTTCTGGCGCGGGTATTTTGGTTAATTCATTGGTAGAAGGGTATTTGACATCAAATATGCTGACAAATCGCTCTTTTAATAAGGTGACAATATCTCCCCAATTCAATGCTCGGTTACGATGGGACAGCCGGGAGGGAACCCGTTTCAGGAAGGTTTGCTCGTCTTCTTTCGGACGACTATTCCAGGAGGTCCAAGGTTGAGTCACTTCATTGATTGCAACGGATGAGTTTACTGGTTGTTTAATGCTGCTGATGGCTAATCCATTGATTAAGTGATCCGGTTCAATGGTGTCTACGTTAATTAGAGTGGCGGTTATAGCGTTATATAATAGCCCTTTAATGCTTGGATAATTAGGCGGTTTTTTACCAGATACCTTTGATATCATCTCAGCTTTTAGCCAATATTTATCTGTTGGCATTAGAGAGGTTTGATTTGAAGCATCTTGTGGTAACAAAGTACTCCAGGTTCCTCGGTCAAACAGGTTGCGAGTTTTATCGTCAACCAATTTATCCAGTGGACGCCAACTGTTATTTTTATTGAGGTAAAACCAGGATAAAGGGAGTTTTTCAGAACCTTCTAACTGCCAGTACAGGGATAAAGTTTGTCCTGGTAATATATCAGTAAAACCTAAATAGAATGCGTCGTCGGTTAGTGATGTTATATCTTTTCCTGCTTTGTCCCAACCAAAAGGCGTGAGAGAGTAAACGGAAAATTGTTCGGGTTTAACTTTAGCACTGAACTGAATCTGTAATGTGCTAATTTTCGGGGTATAGGGCTGATTTTTACCAGTAGGATTTTGCCAATATTGAGCATGCATAAAATCCTGTTCAGTCAGTTCTATGCGTATTGACGCAGGCCAGTCATAGGGTGATGGCTTGTCTACAGGAGAGTAATTCATTACCGGTAAAGTAAAATTTAGGCTTTTTCCTTGTGGTTTATTATTTTCATCTTCACTGAATAATGATTGAGCTTCATTGTTATTAAGTCCTTCTTTCGTTTTTTGAGAAGTAACTAAATATCCTTTTACTTTAAACACGCCATTATTGGAGGGCTTAGGGCTGTATGCTTCATACCGCTTTCTAAAGCTCTCTGTAGGCAAGTCAACCCATTGAGGAGTAAGGGTAAGTGTTGCGTTTTTAGTGCCATACCATTCAGGGGCAATCAAATTAAAACCAGAACCTGACGATGGTGATTGACTAAAAGGGAAACTAGTTGCATCTGTTTGTTCAGTACCTGCATCAGAGGCATAGAATACATTGTGGTTGCCGTTAATATTGATCTCAATCTCGGTAATATTAGGTAGAATCCCCTGAGTGACGCTCAGCTTTAATACCGGTATATCAAACGTCATATTATCAAGGTTGTTAGGCGGGTTGATAGGATCATCCTTAGCTGTTAAGCAAAGTTTAAGATGTTTGTCCTCTTCTTTTTCTACTGATAATGAAAGCCAATGATCTCCCGAACTGATTTTAGCGGTGATGTGATCAGGATTATCCGTCCACTCGTTTGCTAATTTAATCTTAATAATGCGCTCTCCTTTCGACATAGCAAATAAAGGCGAAGTGATCAGATAACCGGACAAAACTGGAGCATCATCAGGCGTTGGGCTAAAAAGTCGAATACCGTTTTCAGGTAATTCAATATTGTCTGAGTCGCTTAACAGTATTGCTGATTTCCAGCCACCGTTATCTTTATCTTTCCGACACCAACGCAGATCGGTTAGTTTCCCTTGGTTCGCTAATAGATCGGTATCTGATGCATATTGTAATGGGTTTCCAGCGCTATCCTGCCCGGCATCAAACAAGGTTCCTTTAGGAATGAGATGTTCTGCATTATCTGTATTTAAGGTAATGCCTAAAGCAACGCTATCTGCTTGAGCACTTCTTGGTTTTAGTCCCAATAATTCCCGGTAATAAAGATCACGATGTCGTGCCGGAAAAGTATTAAATAATATTTTGGTGGTTTCTAAAAGCTTTAAAAAGGCTAAAACAAAAGCTTGATGGGCCGGTAAATGACCATTTGCTTTATTAACGTTTTGGTAAAGATCGGCTAATTTTTCAGGACTATTTTCCTGAATAAAATAGAAACTATCCCAGAATTGTCTTTTCTCTTGATCGAAAGGGATGTTTTTAGCATATTCTTGTAGCCAGTTTAAAATATCTAGCGTACTTCTTTCATCAAGTTTAAAATCTGTCTCTGGTACGATAGCGGCGAGTTTATTTTTTAATTCGGTGAGTTCCATATTATACCACCTGTTATTTAAATATATTGCTGATAGCTTTGAGCAATAGGATCGTTGTTTAATAATGAGTTTTTAGAGGTTATTTATCCTGCGTTAACGATATATTGACTGGCAATAAAACGGCCTTTTCCCATACTAGGTGTTGTGATATCTGGTCCGGTTGACGGATTACTCGCTGGTTGTGATGGGGTAAAACGGGCGGTAAATTGCTGCCCGACAACTATCACTGTGGCAGGGCTACGGCAAAAGTTTACTTGTTGGCTTGCATCCAATTGCGCAATGGTGACCATCCCCAGGCCGGGTATCGGGTGGCTTGGGGTAATGTATTGTGCTTGAAGTTGTACCTTTTTTTCATCCCCCACAATGGCGATCTTTTTGCCCTGGATTTGCGCGTGTCCGCTGCCGCTGATGGTTGCTAGTCCCAAAATGGTGACCTGCCGGTTGCCGAAGAATGGCTCGAATAGCAGGCTGTCGCCATCAATAATGAGTTGTTTACTCATAGATTCACCTTTGCCTGACCTTCGTTGATCTCAAGAACCCCGTTAAGCTGTTGACTGATTTGGCTGCCTCTCAGGGCATAGGTCACTTGAATATGTAAGGTATTCGGTGAATCTGTTTTCTGAGTTACCTGAATATCGGTGATTTCTGCGCGGGGTTCATAACGCAATACGCGTTCTTCAATGCGGGTTTGAATCTCCGATAATAATTCATCACTGATATTTTCAAACATATAATCATTCAGACCACAGCCATAATCCTCATGCATAATCCGTTCACCGGGTTCAGTTAAAAAAAGGATTTTAATACTTTGGCGAACGTTTTCGGCTCCTTTTTCCATTGCTACTCCAGTCTCAAGAGAAAACTGTGGCGGAAATTTCCAGCCGCAACCATAAATATCGGCTAATATTTTGTTTGTCATTTCAATACCTCATTACTGTGTTAAGTTGATTTTCGTACCTTTAATATTGAGATTTTTCGTTGAATTGAGCGTAATATCTTTATCCTGTTGCAGAGAAACTTTATTTTCTCCGCTATTAAGGGCCACTGTGTTTTCTTTATTATCGAATATTAATGCCTGTTGTTTATCTCCTTGCTTGATAACTAAAGTTTTCACCGGATTTTTTTCGCTGGGTTCTAACGGCGGTTTATTTTTCGGATTATGCATGGAACCTAATATCACTGGAAAACGGGGATCACATTCAAAGAATCCGATAATCACTTCATCTCCCGGTTCTGGATAAAAGCAAAATCCGCTTTCATGACTGGCATAAGGTTTACCTAACCGGGCAAAAAGGACACCTTGGGTCAGGTTTAATGCCGGTATTCTGACCGGGATGCGCCCCAGCGATTGGCTGTCTTGTTGGTATTTTTCCACGATACCGATATGTAACTCTTTCACCTGTGGCACTGGGGCGGCCACATCTGGCAACATGCCTAAGGTTAATCGGGTACGCCAGCCTTGCCGCTGGTTAATTATCTGATTTACACCGGTGATGATCCCTTGACCATCTATTCCTTGACCAAAGCCATTTAACGCCAGAACATCCCCTGGTTGATAATGGTGATTGCCTTCGATTTCAAAACTACCGGATATATTATGACTGCGTAGATTATCCATAATGCCTTGAGCAAGATGTTTGGCTTGTTCATTATCCAATGGATAGCTGTAAGCCCATTGCCACTCTTTATCGGCCAGTGCGGCGATACTGTCCACCGCCAATTTATTACCGCCAAGCCTGCTGTTTTGAGTATTGATTGCTTGAGAAAGCTTTTGTTGAGCAATATCCCAGGCACGGACACTCACTGTCTTAGGGCTGTATTGGTTATTCCATTGGAGATCCGCTTCAAATAGCACAATATCTTGAACACGACTGGCATGTCGATGAAGGGTATGTACCGTTGATTGATTTAGGGCCTTGGGGGTTATCAAGGTCACTGACTCATTGCCGGGCAGCAGCCAGGTGTTAGTGGCAGTTAATCGGCTTTTTAGAAATGCCCAATCATTACAACGAAATTGCACCATTTGTTCATGAACGGTTTTGAGTTGAGGGGCCTGCTTTATCGTTGTTTGGATACCATTCTGATTGAAGAGTTTTTTGATAATTGCCTCATCACTCTGTTTATTGAATAGCTGTGAGTGAAAGCTATGGGTTAATTTTTGCAGGTGATGTTTTGCCGTCAGGGTAATGATGCTGTCCTGACCTTTAAGCCCCAATGTCTGCCGAACGATGATTCCCTTAAACAACACGGTTTTTTGCATTTGTACGATAATTTCATGGTTCGGGCGGCAGCTTGCCAATTCAGCCTGTGTCTTGGTGTCAAAAATAGGGTTGGCATCACCGGCGATACCCAGAGTGATGTTGGCCGAAGGGATACCGTTGATGTGATGGTTGGTTGTCAAGTTGATTACGGTAAATTGATTGAGGGTTTTACCCCCTATTTTGAGGGTTACTGTGGGTATTTTCATGTATCCCCCCGAGCTTGTAGGGTTTGTCCGGGGGTAAAGTCATCAAGATTATCCAGACTGTTTTGCCAGGCCAGCGAGAGATAATCGATACCACCGGCCAGCGAAGCTCCAGCACCTAAGGCGATCAAGGGTAGGGAAAGCATATCGGTTACGCTAACCGCAGTAGCCGGAGGCGATTTTAACTGTCGCTCGGTAGCTTGAATAACAAAACTCTCGTCTGCCACCAGGGATAAGGTCGCATTGGCGCGCAGTGGTGTGGCATCCCGGTCAAACAAAGTATAGTTGACGGCCAGACTACTGGCTCGGCAAGCGAAATAACCTTTGTTTTCCCAGCGCATTTTACCCCATTTAATTTTAAGGAAGTGGGGTACTTTGGTGCTGGCATCCACCGCACACAGGGATTTCAGGGTTGCAAGCTGTGTTTCTATGGGTGTGTTATTGCCGGGCATTGAGGCATCAAACAGCAGGACCAAGGATAATCCAGCAGGCTGAGATAATACATAACGGCTGCTTTGGCTGGTACGATTAACACTTTCATCCTGTTGGTAACGGGTTTGGTAATCAAGCTGGATCGTATCGGGGTTATACATGGCCTGTAAGCTACCCACGGAGACTTTTCCTTCCCGGTCTTTGAAGGCGGAAAGGGTGAGTCTGGATAAACCGCGTTCAATTAAACTCATAATCACCTCCTGTTTCACGTAATGCCTCTAATACCTCCCGTTTCACCATCTCAATCAAACGGGTGTTATCCAGTTTTTCCTGAGCTAATGTTGGTGGGGAGAGTTGATCACTCGTCGGATCGGTGACTTTTGCCTGAATAATCAGTTCCTTAATTTCAACAGTCATGCTTTTACTCCTAACCAGCGCATATCCTGATAACGTAATTCCAGAGAGTTCACCAGTACGGTGTTGCTATTAGCATCAAAGTCGCTGGTGGACCAACGAACGGGGAGTGCGTTACTGACCGTCCAGCTCGCCACGGGTAACGTGTTTTCGTTCAGTAGCATGATGACGACATCGGCATACACCGCTTTCTCACCACGCAGTACGCGATCAAATATCAAAGTGAGGGGCGTAATGGTCATGACACCACGCTCCAGCACCAGGCTGCCATGTTGGATCTTTTCGGTTAGCCAGACGTTTCTGGCATTTTCTCCGCCCTGGCTGTGTTGGGTGGTTTGCATCTCTCGGCTCAGGCCCGATATGCGCTGAAAAGCGATATCAAGTGGGCTGGGAATATTGTTAAACAGAAAACTGGCGATAAAACGGTGTGATACTGACGGGGTGTATAGGTTGTGCATGTTTTTCCCCTGTTTAGATTAGCTAGGTACGGTATTGTTATGGATATCAAATGTCAGACTTAACTCAATAAACTCTGCTGGAATTAACAGGGCCAGCCTGATTTTCATGATCATCTTTCCGGCCAAAATATCCGCTTCATTCATTGATTCATTAACACCCAGTAACACCTCAAATGCCTGATTTTCCTCAGTGCCTCGCAATCCACCTTTTAACCATAATTGACGTAACCAGTTGTGGGCTTGACCTTTAAATTTCATCCAGGTAATGGCGTTATTGGGTTCAAAGACAAAGGCTCGGCCCAATTGGGTCATATGGGTTTCGACATAGGAAACCAGACGGCGAATTTGGATATAGCGCCAGGGGGAACCTGACATGTTGTCCAGCGTGCGGCAACCCCAGATTTTAATACCTTTGCTAGGGAAGCTGCGAACCAGATTCAACGAAGTGCCTTCTTGATTAAGGTTAAGGAGAGTCCCCGCTTCAAGGTAAGAACGTACCGGGCCGATCACTTTAGCTAAAGCGACATTGGCGGGAGCCGTCCATACGCCTTTCTGGTTGTCATTGCGTTGTATAACAGCGGCGACCGCAGCGGTAGGCGAAAGTACAATGTATTCCCCCTTTTTTTGGTAAGTGCTTTTTAGCCCCGGCCAGTATACGGCACCCCATTGGCGATCATTTGAAGAAAGATCAGCCAGACAATTAGCGGCTAATGTTGGATCGTCCGGGGCGTCCAGTAATCCCATGATGCCGCGTCGGCTTTTGCAAAGGTCGAGAACTGATTGCCAGAATTGTAGCCAAAGGGCTTTTTGAGCGTTGGTATCATTAAAACGAGTGATATCAGGTGTGACAATCAGCGTAATTTCACTTTCTGCGGAAATCGCTTGTTTCACCCACTCTTGTTGTAGGGCAGTAATTAATGATTGAAAATCTTTTAACTGTTCATTGATCCCCAGTGACAATATATAAGCTTGCTGTCCGCCGTTTTCAAAAAAGTGGCGTACTGAATAATACGTTAATTCTGATTCACCGAAAGATTGGGTAAAGTCCATCAGGCTATTTAGTTTTACAGCCGTTTTATGGCTTGAATTTTTTTCGGTATAGCCAATAAAAACGGGTATGCCGATAAATTCATTGTTTGGTTTTAGAGATATTGAATTTTCCGCTATCGTGATGCCAGGCTGTTTTATCTCCGTTATCATTATTGTCTCCTCTTATTCAACACTGGACTGAATGGACGCGGCGTTAAACCGCGCCTCAGTACGATTACTGTGCTACGTTTTGTGAAAATTGAAGGATAATAAATTCAGCCGGACGCACGGCGGCCATCCCAACTTTGACAATCATTTTGCCTTGCTTGATATCGTCATCGGTCATGGTGATATCTTTACCAATCTGGACAAAGTAAGCCTGTTCAGCTTTGTTGCCTGCTAGTCCTCCTTGTTGCCAGAGGGCATAGAGATAGTTATCGATAGCCCGGTGTACGGCTTTCCAGGTGGGTTGGTTGTTAGGCTCAAAGACCGCGAAACTCATGGCATTTTTAATGTCTCGCTCTGCACTGTTAAACAGGCGGCGAACCGGGATATAACGCCAGTTATCGCTATCTTCAAGTGTTCTGGCGCCCCAAACCAACGTGCCACTCTTAGGAAAAGTGCGGATCATATTTAACGCTTTACCTTTGTTATATTGTGCTTGCAGGTCGTCAGTTACTGGGTATTTAGGTTGTAATCCGCCTTGAATAGGGACGTTAGCGGGTGCTTTCCAAACGCCACGACTGTTATCGACACTGGCATAAATACCGGCTATTACGGCGCTGGGCGGAATATCAACGCTGGTTTTATTTGCTCCCCAATCAGCAGTTAGCCAGGGGTAATAAACTGCGGCATGGTGGGTAGAAGGATAAGGTGTGAGTATATTATCCGGTTCTTTGTCTGAGGGTATCTGATCTGTTGGGCCATCGAAAATAGCGAATAATCCTTTGCCCGATTGGCAAAGTGTAGTCACAGCGCTTTTGATATCTTCTCCAGCAGCAACCAGTAATGTGACATCGTCAAGTTTTGGAACTTGTTTTTCTAAGTCTTTGGTTTTAATAAGGTAGGCATATCCGCCGCCGTTAATAAAATAGGCTCGCAGGGCGATATCAAGTTTATTGTCGGGATCAAATTTTTTATCTGCTTTTCGGGTCAGATATTCTAACCAACTATTAACTCTGATAGGAGTATTAAGTTTACTGTCGTCTGTGCCATCTGCAACGGCAAAAACGGGCACTGCCGTTGCACTTGAGCGAACGGAAAGTGACAGTGAAGCGTCTTCTTCAATATAAACGCCGGGATAAGTTGTTGTTGGCATATTGCCTCCAATTATATTGTGAGATATTTTGCGTGAACTGTAGGATGGTGAATTTAGTTGGACGGATAGCAGTCGTGCCAAATTTTGAGAATCATTTTGTCCCGTCTGATATATCAGTCATAGAGATGCTTTAAGCTGCCTGAATGGTTACCCGATCCGCAGTCAATTTTATTTCTTGAACCGCAATATCATTGCTGGTGGCATCAAAAGAAGGGGAAGTTAATGAAGTTGGGAACGCATTTGCTACGCTCCAGGTCATTAAAATCTCGGTACCGGCTTCATTGGTCAGGTTAATTGCAACGTCTTTTTTCTCAACCTGATTAAGCTGAATGGAATTAAGCCAGTCAAAAAGTTTAGTATCCCCAGGGAATACGCCTTTACGTAGCGTAATATTGATTAACTGACGTTGACCCGGCATTTTATAGTAATTACCGGTACCATCTTTGTATTCTATTATGTCATACGTAATATCCAGTCCTGAAACACTGTTGAAAGGGATTTGTTCATCACCAACGGAGACAACAAATCGATAAGTAGGAATAGGATAATCAACAGCGATTTGATCTGTAGTTGTGGTCATAATTATTTCCTTTATTTTTCATTTATACCCATTATCTTTCAAATTGCCTCTTTGTTGGCTGCACTCACTCACCCCGGTCACAGAGTTATCTATGCTCCCGGGGATTCGCTCCCTTGCCGCCGCGATGCATCTTGAAATCCATAGGGTATATATTGCGAATTAAAAGCGATTATTGTTTTGTTTTTATTAGCACTGAGCTATAGGCAATAGCTACCGCACTAACCTGTTTTGCCTTGGTTGCTTTTTATACCCTTTATCTTTCAAGCTGCTGCTTTGTTGGCTGCGTTCACTTGCCGCCGCACTGCAATTTGAAATCTATTGGGTATAGAAACGTTACTCGGTGAATTTGAGATCACAGTGATGATCACGTTGGATTATAGTCAACTCGTATTAATTTCAAATATCAATTATTAATATTTAAAATTATCAATCAATAAAATCATTGCGATATAAATCATTTTGCAATCATATTGTTATATTTTTCTATGAAAGGATGAATAAATAGTGTGTTATAAGTTTTGATATATAAATGATGACGAGTTTAAGTAAAGAGATTTATTAACAGAAGGTTACGTATGCTTTTTTATCAGGTTTAATATGTCAGGTTATTAAGTTTTAATAACGAAGAGTGGGGGATTTATAGTTTTCATATAATAGAGAATATTTTTAAATATAAACTACAGCGATCACGCTGTAGTTTGATATATACCCGTCATCTTTCAAGCTACTGCTTTGTTGGCTGCGTTCACTCACCCCAGTCACATAGAGTTATCTATGCTCCCGGGGATTCGCTCCCTTGCCGTCGCGATCTATCTTGAAATCTATTGCTATAAATAGATTCAATGAGAAAAATCAGGCAACAGGGCGAGCGACAATATTGCGGGTTTCCATTCTTACCTCTTCAATACGAACATCGATAATGTCGTTTAATCGGTAAATAGCTTCACCTTTGATAAGCACGGTACCGGTTTCTTGACTACATTGCAGTTCATCACGCACGGCATGCAGGAATGGGGCGGGTATGAAGGCAACTGCGCCGTTATCTACCAAACGGACACGTAAACCGCCACGGGTAATATCGATGACTTCTGCGGTAAATGGTTGCTCTGTTCCTGCATGTGGTTGTAGGAAACGCGCATACAACCAATCTCCGACATCACGTTCAGCCATGCGGTTCAATCGGCGGCGCTCCGCCAGTTGCAGACAAGTTTCTTCTGCTGGTTTTCCTGCATCCGTTTTTTGAATAATGGCTTTCAGTAAACGATGGTTAATCATGTCGCTGTATTTACGGATTGGGGATGTCCAGGTAGCATAAGAATCAAAACCAAGGCCAAAATGAGGACCCGGCTCAGATTTAATTTCTGCAAAAGTTTGGAAACGGCGAATACGGCTATCGAGGAATTGGGTGGGTTGTTTATCTAATTCACGACGTAACTTGCAGAAGCCATCCAGTGTCAATAATTCTTCCGCATTTGCATCAATATCGTTTTCTTTTAGTAATTCAATCACTTGTTCAATTTGGAGTGGTTCAAAACCTGTATGAACATTGTAGATACCGAAACCAAACTTATCACATAGTATCTTTGCTGCGCATAGGTTGGCTGTGATCATGGCTTCTTCAACAATGCGGTTGGCTGCCCGACGTTGTTCTACAACGATATCCAGTACATAACCATTTTCATCAAGGACAAAACGGTAGTCAGGGCGATCTTTGAAAATAAGTGCATGCTGATGGCGCCATTGATTACGACGATCGCTCACTTCTTTCAGAAGAGTAATTTGAGTAGCAATGGACTCAGAAGAAGGTTTCCAGTTACCTTTTTCTTCCAGCCAGTCAGAAACTTCGTCGTAAACTAGCTTCGCTTTTGATTCAACCCAGGTGGAGAAAAACGCAATATCATCACCAAGTTGCCCGTCTTCGAGAATGGAAACCTGACAAACCAGTGCTGGGCGGCGAAGATTGGGGCGCAATGAACATAGATTTTCTGACAGATCGCGCGGTAACATTGGAATGTTGAAACCTGGCAGATAGTTAGTGAAAGCCCGCTGGTGGGCGATCTTATCGAGTTCGCTGTCAACGGCGATATAAGCTGTTGGGTCAGCGATAGCAATGCTGAGTTTCAGGCTACCGTCGTCTTGCTTAGCAACATGCAAAGCATCATCCATGTCTTCTGTGGTTGCACTGTCGATAGTGACAAAATCCAGAGAAGTTAAGTCTATGCGCTCAAGAGTACCATCATCCATCTGGCAATCAGCCGTCATGGTTGGAGCATTGCGTTCCAGATTATGGCGGGTGAGTGTTACCCACCATGGGGCGTAATGGTCGTTGCTTTCAGTAATGTAGCCGGTAACTTCTGCATGAAAGCCACGGCTTCCTTTTAATGGATGGTGGCGCATTTCAGCGACGGCCCAGTCACCATTCTGAAACGAATGAGTAACCTGATTGGTTGGGCGGCAAGGGATAGTATCTTTTATCAGCGGGTGGTCAGGAACGATCCACAGTCGATTGTCATTTTCTTTTTTCTGAATACGGCCAACGAAGCGATTTAGAAATGGTTCGATCAATGATTCTGGTTCAGCGATCTCTCTTTCTTTATCAGTATGAATAGCCGCGGTAATCCGATCGCCATGCATCACTTTTTTCATTTGTGGAGGAGGAATGAAATAGCTTTTTTGCCCATCGACTTCCAGAAATCCGAAACCTTTTTCGGTGCCTTTGACCAAACCTTCTACACGAAGGGTTTGGGAGTAAAGTTGCTGTTTTAGCTGCGCAAGCAGCGGGTTGTTTTGAAACATAATATCCGGAGAAAGTTGGAGGTTATTATCAGATAGTTTTGGAACAATAGTTTTACGCGAATCGGCGGTGTCGAGCAAGCAACATCTGCAAAATAGCGTAAAACAGCATGGAAATTGCGGTAAAAATTATAATAGTTACTCTGGGTAAATTTTTTCTTTAAATTCACATAGATCTTCAATAATGCAAGAACCACAGCGAGGTTTACGGGCTATACAAGTATAACGACCATGTAAAATAAGCCAGTGATGACAATCCACTTTAAATTCAGCGGGAACAACTTGCAGTAACTTCTTTTCGACTTCATCAACGTTCTTACCGGGAGCGAAGTAGGTACGGTTACAAACCCGGAAGATATGTGTATCGACAGCAATCGTTGGCCAGCCAAAAGCGGTGTTTAATACCACATTGGCTGTTTTGCGGCCAACACCCGGTAATGCTTCTAACGCAGCGCGATCTTCAGGAACTTCGCCTGCATGTTTTTCCAGCAGGATTCGGCAGGTTTTAATGGTGTTTTCTGCTTTCGTGTTATACAGGCCGATGGTTTTTATGTACTCTTTCAGCCCATCAACACCCAGATTAAGTATTGCCTGAGGGGTGTTGGCAACGGGATAGAGCTTCGCTGTGGCTTTGTTAACACTCACATCGGTAGCCTGGGCTGAAAGCAATACTGAAATAAGCAGTTCGAATGGTGTTGTAAAAACCAACTCAGTCGTTGGTTTTGGGTTGTTATCGCGTAAGCGCGTTAAAATTTCGATACGTTTTTGGCTGTTCATATTAAGTAGCGCTCTCCGATCCTTGTGACATAGCAACTGCATTGCTTTTTTCTTTTATTGCTCTGGTTTTCATTTTTTCATCAATAAGGTATTTCGCTGCCAGCATTAATCCAAGGCCAATAAAAGCACCGGGCGGTAGGATGGCTAGCAAGAAAGGGGAATCCATATGGACGATTTCTATTCGTAATGCTTTAGCCCAATGGCCCAGAAGCAGATTAGCGCCATCAAATAAGGTTCCGTTGCCGAGAATTTCCCTCATGGCACCGAGAACAAACAGGGCAAAAGTAGCGCCTAATCCCATTGACAAGCCATCGATGGCAGAAGGTATAACCGGATTTTTAGCGGCATAGGCTTCCGCACGACCAATAACAATACAGTTAGTCACGATTAATGGAATGAAAATTCCTAATGATTCGTACAGACCAAAAGCGTAGGCGTTAATCAGCATCTGTACGGTACTGACAACCGAAGCAATGATCATTACATAAATCGGGATACGGATTTCATTGGGTACCCAACGGCGTAGGCAGGAAACTGCAATGTTGGTACAGACCAGAACCAATGTGGTTGCCAGCCCTAAGCCAAGAGCGTTGGTTGCAGTAGAAGACACCGCCAGTAGTGGACATAGTCCAAGAAGCTGCACTAAAGCGGAGTTATTTTTCCACAATCCCTGGACAAATAAGTTTTTGGTTTCACTCATGATTTTTCTCCACAGGATTCTAAAGAAGAGAGATGTTCAGGTAGGGTTTTTAAATAAAGAGCGGTCCGTTTGACAGAGTTTACCACAGCACGTGGGGTAATCGTGGCACCGGTAAATTGATCAAACTCACCGCCATCTTTTTTCACTGCCCAGTGTTGGTCATGATCTGATTTTATGATTTTCCCTGAAAACACATTGATCCAGTCTGAAATTCGGGTTTCGATTTTATCGCCCAGGCCGGGGGTTTCATGATGTTCTGTTACTCGAACACCGAACACTTTTCCTGAGAAATCTGCACCAACCAGCAACTGAATGGCACCTGAATAGCCGTCCGGTGCTGTACTTTCCAGCGCAGCTGCTACTGGCTGGCCATTTTTGCGGGCCAGATAGAGACGATGAGGTAAGTTATTTCCCAGAGCATCAGCACTTACCAGATAGCATTCGGTTTGTATATCGTTGTCATACAGTTCTGGAGGAATGACCTGATCAAGCAATGACTTGTGCTGTAATGCGGCTTGCTCAGCGATAGTATTTTGAGTTAATGAGTTCACGACTGCGGTCAGTCCGGTGGTAAATGCAGCAAAGATAGCTAGTGTGATGCCGTGACGTCGCATGGTTTCTAACATAACGGCTCCTTATTTATGCCCGTAAGCGCGGGGTTGAGTGTAATGGTCGATGAGTGGAACGGTGATATTTGCCAGTAAGACGGCAAATGCGATTGCATCAGGATAACCACCATAAACACGGATGACCCAGACTAGCAAGCCAATCATAGCGCCAAAAATGAGACGGCCTTTAGGGGTCGTGGAGGCACTAACAGGATCTGTGGCAATAAAGAATGCGCCCAGCATGGTTGCGCCTGAAAGCAATTGCAGCAATGGCGGGGAATAACGAGTTGGATCAACCAGCCAGCTTGCGAGTGCACACAGACCTAATGCCAGGATAAATGCTACTGGAATTTGCCAACTGATAACTTTTCTGTTTAGCAGAATAAATCCACCAACAAGATAAGCAATGTTGACCCATTGCCAGCCAATACCTGCCAGAGAGCCTTGTAATATTGGTTGATGCAGAACGTCATCAATATTATGAGTGAGTAAACCCGTTTTGAAACTATCCAAGGGGGTGGCTTGACTTATTCCGTCGAAACCTTGTTGCAACTGTTGTAATGTCGCGCCATTGGGAGTGTGGCCGGTGAAGATCACCATCAGGCTGTCTAGTGGGGTAATTTGAGTTGCCAGTAAATCCATGGGAGGCAACCAACTGGTCATTTGGACAGGAAACGATATTAGCAGCACCACATAACCTACCATTGCGGGGTTAAATGGGTTTTGTCCAAGACCGCCATATAGATGTTTAGCAATAATCACCGCGAAAACTGTTCCCAATACAATCAGCCACCAGGGAGCGAGCGGCGGAAGGCTGATCCCCAAAAGTAAGCCTGTCAGTAGAGCAGAATTATCTTTCAAGCGCGTGATAATTGCTTGTTTACGCAGAGACAAGGCAAGTGATTCCGCAAGCAGGGCGGTAATCACTGCAAGCAGGAGCTGGAACAATGTCCCGTAACTAAAGAAGTAAGTTTGTACAACTATACCGGGTATAGCTGCCAGCACGACCCACAGCATAATACGGCTGGTGCTTTGCTGGTTGTGTGTAAAAGGCGAACTGGCGACTTTTAGCTTTTTATTATCAGTTTGAACGGGTCTGAATTTCATTTATAACAATCACTATTCTGTTGAAATTTTCTGCTGTTCCTGAGCTGCTTTCTTAGCCTTAACTCGGGCAATAGCGGCAGCCACCGCAGCTTTGCGTGGATCGATTTCTTCTGCGGGTGCAGGTGGAGCCTCGGTTTGGGTTTCAGTAACTTGCTGCGTTTGCGCGGTTTTTTTAGCTTTAACGCGGGCAATAGCGGCAGCCACTGCTGCTTTGCGAGGATCGATTTCTTCTACGGATGCAGGTGGAACTTCGGTTTGGGTTTCAGTAACTTGTTGCGTTTGCGCGGTTTTCTTCGCTTTAACGCGAGCGATTGCGGCAGCCACTGCATCTTTACGGGGATCTGGCTTTTCACTGGTTATAGATTCTGGTTCTGCTATTTCAGGTGACGTTGTCACCTCTTGGCTCTGAGCAGCTTTCTTTGCCTTAGCTCTGGCAATGGCTGCGGCTAATGCGGCTTTGCGTGGATCTTCTGATTCTGTTTGTACCGATGTAGCAGTATGAATATGTTCAGCCGCTTGTTTTTCCGCTTGGCGAACCCGAATCTGCTCTTTTCTTGCCTGACGAGCCGCTATTGCTGCTGAATTATCCGGTACTTGTCCCGGTTCTATGGAAACAATTTTGCCTGTGTCAGCCTGTTTTTCCCTTGCTCGGGAGAGTGCCGCTTGTACTGTATTTTTATCTTGATTATCAATCTGAACAGCCGCTTTTTTGTGTCTTTCCTCACGAGCCTGCTTTTCTCGTTCCATACGAGCTTGTTTAACTTCAAAACGAATTTTGGCTTCTGCTGAACGACGGTTTTCCTGATCTAATGCCTTAATTTCCGCTTTTTCCTGGCGATAGTATTGCACCAGAGGAATGTTGCTGGGACAGACATAAGCACAGGCACCACATTCAATACAGTCGAACAAGTTGTGATCGCGGGCTTTTTCATGTTCTTGACCACGGCTGAACCAGTAAAGTTGTTGTGGCAATAAACTAGCGGGACAAGCCTCCACACATAATCCACAACGGATACATGCTTCTTCCGCAGTATTTGCATCCATTTCTTGATGAGAGGGTGCCAGAATACAGTTACTGATTTTGACAACAGGTACATTCAGATCGGGCAGAGTGAATCCCATTAGCGGGCCACCCATAATCACCATCTGTTCTGATTGTGGTTCAAAACCGGCTAACTGGAGAAGAAATTGAACTGGAGTACCGATTCGCGCCCAGAAATTACCGGGGGAGGTTACAGCGTCACCAGTGACGGTCACCACACGTTGAATTAAGGGTTCGCCATCAATAATGGTTCTTTTGATAGCAACCACTGTGCCGACGTTCTGCATCAGAACACCAATAGCTGAGGAACGGCCACCGGATGGCACTTCTTCACCTGTCAGGATTTTGGTCAGTTGTTTTGCACCACCGGAGGGGTATTTGGTCGGGATAACCCGGACGATGATAGTTTTATCGCCTTTTAGTGCGGTTTTCAGTGCTCTTATTGCTTCTGGTTTATTATCTTCGATACCAATCAGTATTTGCTCAGGTTTAAGCAGATGTTCCAGAATACGAATTCCTTCAATTAATTCGTTTGAGTGTTCCTGCATAAGGCGGTCATCAGCGGTAATATAAGGTTCGCATTCTGCGGCGTTAATAATCAGCGTCTTAATACCAGAACGGCCACTTTGAAGTTTGGCGGCGGTGGGAAAACCCGCGCCACCTAAACCCGCGATACCTGCCTGATGGATTCGATTAAGAATAGTGTTTGCATCAAGTGATTGATAATCAGGTGTCTGAATGCGTTCACACCATTGATCTTCACCATCTGGGCGTAGACGAACACACAATTCTTTCAACCCAGATGGATGCGCTGTAATGCAAGGTTCAATGGCAATGATTGTACCGGAAGTCGATGCATGAACCGGTACAGTACGACCAGAGCCAAATGTCAGAGGTTGGCCTTTCTGCACCTTATCACCTGCTTTAACCAGTAATTCGCCTTCCGTTCCCAAATGTTGTTGTAATGGGATAATTAACTCTTCCGGTAGTGGTGCAATGCGCAATGGTGTTTGACTGGATTGCAGCTTCATTTCCGGTGGATGAATTCCACCGTCGAAATCCCATATTTTGTTTTTATGGAGTAAATTTAACAAATTAAACATGGTGTTCAGCCTCAATATTGTTAACAGGAATGTTTTTAACGAAAACATCTTGAGATGGCTGAACTGGGATATTTTTTACCGGAATGGTTTTCAAATCCCATTTCCAGTTGGAAGTGGTCGTTGCCACCGGGATCATGGCAATACAATCTGTAGGACAGGGGGCAACGCATAGGTCGCATCCAGTACATAAATCTTCAACAACGGTATGCATAGCACGGGTTGCGCCGATGATAGCGTCTACAGGGCATGCCTGGATACATTTGGTACAACCAATGCAATTTTCTTCATCAATAAATGCAACTTTGCGGATTGGGTTTTGTACGCTTTCATCTCCTTCCAGTGGCTGTGGATCGACACCAAGTAATTCTGAGATTTTCAGCATTGCTTGTTCACCACCGGGCGCACATTTGTTAATCATATCACCATTATTCGCTATGGCTTCAGCGTAAGGGCGGCAGCCGGGATAACCACATTGCCCACATTGACTTTGAGGCAGAATATTGTCGATGTTTTCAACAATAGGATCTTCTTCCACTTGAAAACGACGGGCAGCAAAGCCTAGGATTAAACCAAAAATTAACCCTAGTGCACTTAGTGCACCAATAGCAATCCATAACGATATCATCAGAACTTCACCAAACCGCTAAAGCCCATAAAAGACAGGGACATTAAACCTGCGGTGATAAGACCGATGGATGAACCCCGGAAAGGCGCCGGTACATCAGCAACAGCCAGGCGTTCACGAATAGCGGCAAACAGTACCATAACCAGAGAGAAGCCTGCGGCAGCACCAAATCCATAAATGGCAGATTGTAGAAAATCGTGTGATTGGTTGATATTCAACAGCGCTACGCCGAGTACGGCACAGTTAGTGGTAATCAACGGCAGGAAAATACCCAACAGCCGGTATAATGTCGGGCTGGTTTTGCGTACAACAAGTTCTGTGAATTGCACGACAACGGCAATGACCAGAATAAAGCTCAGGGTACGCAAATAGATTAAGTCCAGTGGTAACAAAATAAACGTATTCACCAGCCATGAACACACTGAGGCCAGTGTCATCACGAATGTTGTCGCAAATCCCATCCCGATGGCAGTTTCCAGCTTTTTAGAGACGCCCATAAAAGGACATAAGCCGAGAAATTTCACCAGGACAAAATTGTTAACCAATACGGTTCCAACAAATAAAAGAAAATAGTCAGTCATTGCTGTGCCTGAAAATGAAGTTTGTTTACTTTTTATAAAATTATAAATATGCCCTCATCTTACTGAGGGGCAATCTATTGTTATGATAACAATCAAAGAAAGTTGCGGTTATCGATCTTGTGTGAAAGTCATTTTGACCCGATGAGAGCGTTTAATATAGGGGACAAAAATAGCGGCTGCCAGTAATGGCCATGCTAATGCACGTAGAGCCATTTGATCAGGAATAGGGGAAAAGGTGAAAGTTTTCAATGCAATTAATACGGTAACAATAAGCCAAATAATAAAAGTTTGAGGGAATCTTTTTGACCGAATAAAAAGCAGTTTTAGGACCCATAGGGTGAAGCACCACATTACCGCCGTAATGACGACGGAAAGAAACCACATTAGAGTAAAGTGATGACTTCCAGTACTCAACATATTGTTCTGACTGAAAAAAATCATAATGTATAAGGCAAGCATGACACTGGCACTGAGAAATGTCATGATCAGGTAAGCTGCTGGGGCCAGAATCCAGCCATTAATTCTTTGGTAGTCATGGGCTTGATACATAAATCATTCCATTTAAAACTATGCGAAGGAAGAATAATAGGCGATTCTGTTGGGTTAGGAAATAGATTGATTGAAAGATTTTCAGAGCTGAGTTCAGAGATAATTTGTGAGACGGCTGTCGAGGGTGATATTTTTTACTGATATAACATTGCAGTTATTATTAAGAATAAATTTGAGGGGCTGTCATGAGTGGTTTGTTAAAGGTTGGGTTGGTAGGCTATGGTTATGCCAGTAAAACGTTCCATGCGCCATTAATTGCTGGGACTACGGGTGTTAAATTGACAGCAATTTCCAGCAGTGATGCAGAGAAAGTTAAATCAGATTGGTCAAATATTCCGGTGGTATCCAGCCCTGAAGATCTTTTTAATGATCCTGACATTGATTTAATCGTTATTCCAACACCTAATGATACTCATTACCCACTGGCTCAGAAGGCGCTGGCAGCGGGTAAACATGTTGTAGTGGATAAACCATTTACTATCACAGTTGAACAAGCTGAATCTTTAAAACAACAAGCTGAAGAAGCTGGATTACTCCTTTCTGTATTTCATAACCGTCGTTGGGATTCTGGTTTTCTGACCATAAAATCTTTAATTAAAGAAAATCGGCTGGGCAAATTGAAATATTTTGAATCTCATTTTGATCGCTATCGTCCAGTTATACGTCAAAGATGGCGTGAAGCGGCAGGGGAAGGAAGTGGTATTTGGTATGATTTAGGTCCTCATTTGCTTGATCAGGCGGTTCAATTGTTTGGTAAACCGCAATCTATTACGGCTGATTTGGGGATGATCCGTCCACAAGCCGAAGCGGCAGATTATTTCCATGTATTGCTGAATTACCCGGATATTAAAGTGGTTCTTCATGCGACAACAGTGGCAGCGGCTGAATCTGCTGTTTATACATTGCATGGTATGGAAGGCAGCTATGTGAAATATGGTCTTGATCCTCAGGAAGAACGATTGAAAGCAGGAGAAAGACCGCCACATGTTGACTGGGGATATGATATTCGTGATGGAATTATGACGGTGTCACGTGGAGAGGAGTTAGTAACTGAATATGTGCCGACTTTGCCCGGTAATTATTCTGCTTATTATGCGGCGATTCGTGATGCGATTACGTTAGGTAAACTCAATCCAGTAACGGCAAGTGAAGCTATTCAAATCATGAAGCTAATTGAAGCTGGTTCAGAATCGGCAAAACAACAACGTACAGTGGCAGTTTAGTCGTGACTTTTATTGATTAGTCCGGTTTACCGGGCTAATTATTTGCAAAGCAAGGAAAATGATAAATGACCTGGTGGCAAAGATTAAAAATAGATCCTTTTTTGATGGTATTAGTGACAGTCGTTGTTATTGCGACGTTCTTTCCTTGTGAAGGTGAAATTAAAGTTTGGTTTCAACGGTTAACGACGGCGGCTATTGCTTTGCTGTTCTTTATGCATGGTGCCAAATTATCCCGTCAAGCCATTATTGAGGGTATGGCGCATTGGCGGCTTCATTTGGTCGTTTTTCTCAGTACTTTTGTTTTGTTTCCAATTCTGGGGTTAGGGTTGGGTCTGTTGGTACCTGAGATAATGACATCAACGGTTTATTGGGGATTTCTTTATCTTTGTGCATTACCGGCCACGGTTCAGTCGGCGATTGCTTTTACTTCTGTTGCTGGTGGTAATATTGCTGCTGCTATTTGTAGCGCTTCGGCATCCAGTATTTTGGGGGTATTTTTATCGCCAATACTCGTCGGGCTAATGATCCATACACAGGGAGAAGGCAGCACTGATACGCTGGAAGCCATAAAATCCATTATTCTTCAATTGATGGTTCCTTTTATTGTCGGGCATTTGTCGCGGCCATTGATTGCTCGTTGGGTTGAGCGACATAAAAAACTGGTTAATATGACGGACCGGTCATCAATTCTTTTGGTGGTTTATGTGGCTTTCAGTGAGGCGGTGGTAGAAGGTATCTGGCACAAGATTGATGGTTATTCACTTCTGATGATTGGCGTTGTTTGCTGTATCTTGTTGGCGATTGTGTTGGTTATTAATACTTATATCTCCCGTTGGTTGGGTTTTAGTAAAGAAGATGAAATTACCATTGTCTTTTGTGGCTCGAAAAAGAGCTTGGCTAATGGTGTGCCAATGGCGAATGTTTTATTCCCGGCTGCGACAGTTGGCGTGATGTTGTTGCCATTGATGATTTTTCATCAAATTCAATTGATGGTGTGCGCGGTATTAGCGCAGCGTTATGCCCGGAGGTTAAAACGGGAATAGATATGTAAATGGTTGGAAAACACTTTCATTAGATCGAAGGAATACATCAGTTTTACAGCTGTGTAAAATATGCAAATAACACAAAGATGTGATATATATCACTACAAAAAATATAAAAAATGGGCATGTATATAATAATAGATTCGGGACGTTCAGTATATATTAGGATTACCTATAACGGTTAAAGTGAGCCTATGGTTTACCTTTTTTCAGGATGAATAAAACACAAAAGGTAAAAACCATAGGCTTTTTATTAATTCAGATGTCTAAGAATTTCATCTGATAATGTTTTGGATTCAATTGCTTGATAAAATCCCTTTTCTGGAGAAAACGTAGAAACAATTCTTGTTTTTATCACAGGCTTACCGTCAAAATAAATGAACATCTCTTTCCCTAAGTTTTTTTCTAAAAAAAGCTTGAACTTATCATTACAATTCAATCCTTTTTTAACCTTAATAAAAATGTTATTGGAATTTACAGATAACTGATTACCAGTTTCTCTTGCAGAAAGAGCCTGTTCTACACACGACTTAGATAGATGGAATGTTTCATTACCTGCTGTATAATCAAGGGAAAGTGGTTTTTTCTGTGAAACACACCCTGTAAGACCAAGAATAGTAGATAGTATAAGAATTAACTTAGTCATAGCGGTTTGCCCCCATTTTTGACTTTTGACATTAGTATTCTCAATTATAGTTACCAAACTAAGTTCTTTTACGCAAGTAATTGTGATGTTCAGATTGGATATATTTTTTAAATTGAACTGAGTTTCCGGTGCTCTATTATTTTGAAAACTATTTAGGGTAAACCATTTAATTTTTTAATGTGTTTACAATACTCATGGCTTGTTTTTTATCGTTTGCCCCCATTCTAAATGAAGGCGATAAAGCGGTTTGAATAGTCGTCGTGTACATAGGAATACCGTTGAATGATACTGTCATTTTGGTTCCAATGTTTTTAGTGATTAGAGCATTAAATTTAGGAAAACATTGTTTATCTTTCTTCATGACTACTGATAACTCATTATCCATTCCATCATGTGCTCCTAAATAATCGATTTGATCTGTACACGCTTGTGTTAAGACAAATTTGTCACCGGATGAAAATTCGAATTTTAACCCTTCTTTCGTTTGAATTAGATTATTTCGATTGTTTTTGTCGGAACATCCGGCTATTGCGGAGAGGAACATCATAATAACAAATAGATTTTTCATAATTTCGAACCTGTCATATTTAGAAACTACATATAGCCCCACTTAAAAACTAAGTAGGGCCATTAATAATATACTCTTACCAATCCCAAGTAACAATAACATTTTGTCCTGTAGAAAAGCTTTTACATCTTATTTTATCTATTCCGGCTTCTAAAGAGGGTAATTTTGCTGTCTATTTTCGTGTGGCAGGTGAGTCAACTCGGAAAGCGCTTAGTGGATATGAATAAAGGAGCATATGTTGACATATGCACGGTTTGGCATATACTATGCATATGCTAACTTATTAAGTTAATGGAGAGAATACATTATGAGAACAAGAACAGTTTCAGTGTTTAAAAATGGTAATAACCGAGCTATCCGTTTACCGAAAGATCTTGATTTTGATGGAGTGAACGAATTAGAGATTATCCGTGATGGTGATAGCATCATCCTACGCCCAGCAAAACCTAATTGGATCTCATTTAAAGAAGAAGAAAAAGCAGATAATGATTTCTTGATTGAACGTAATGATGTTATCGAAGATGGACGGGTTATTCTGTGAAAAAAGTCTACATGCTTGATACAAATATTTGTTCTTTCATTATGAGAGAACAACCTGTACATCTGCTTGAAAAACTTCAAGCGTGTGTAATGAAACGCCATACTATTGTGGTTTCAGCAATTACCTATTCAGAAATACGCTTTGGGGCAATAGGAAGGAAAGCATCACCTAAACATAATGTTTTAGTTGACGCATTTTGTGAACGTCTTGATGCGATTCTACCTTGGGATAAAGAAGCAATAGACGCAACAGTTATGATAAAAAAATGCTTATCTGATGTCGGAATGCCAATAGGTAATAATGCTACTGCAATAGCAGGACATGCAATTGCTGTTAATGCAATATTGGTAACAAATAATACCCGTGAATTTTCACGAGTCGAAGGGCTTAAACTCGAAGATTGGATGAAACCCTAATACTACAATTAAATTTTTTAACCTTAATAGATATAAATCTATGATAGGAAATAAGTGACATTATCGGGCAGTTAAACCGCCGAATTGTGATCCCACTGCTGCCAGTTGAAAAATATCCTGACAACAGTCGCCCTGTTCGAATGATCCCCCTTATCAGGCTGATAGACAACAAAGAATATGCTGTCATGACCCACGAACTGGCTAGTATATTTGTTCATGCTTTGGGGGCTGAATTTTGCGATGCATCGCAATACCGTAATCCGTTAAATATTTCTCGATTAATCAATGGGGGGATGAGTAGAGAAACATTATAAATCAGTATTGCTTACTATTGCTTTGGCGTATATCAAATAAAAAAACAGAAAAGAGCGAATAATTATGGTGCCATACGAAGCCGCTTCACTGACAAAAATCAGGAATGGAAAACCCATTCCTGCACTGTTTAATGTTTAACGGTTTGCTGCTTTTATTCGTAATGCTTGTTTTTCTGTATCACTGATAAAAGCAGTTTCTAATCCGTTTATCTGAGTCTGACGGATTTGAATGGCAGATAAACCTGCGGCAGGGGCGGCAACTTCATATTCATGGCGAATTTCGATACCTTCAACTGCCGGATCGTCTGTATTAATGGAAGCAAGAATACCTTTTTCCAAAAATCTTTTTAGTGGATGGTCCAGTAAAGAATTCACGGTGCTGGTTTGAAGGTTTGAGGTTAAACAGGCTTCAATTCCGATACGGTTTTCAACTAAATAATCCATTAGCGCCGGATCAGTAATCGCTTTTACCCCATGACCAATACGAGTTGCGCCTAACTCACGAATGGCTTGCCAAATACTTTCGGCGCCAGCCGCTTCACCAGCATGGACAGTTATTTTCCAGCCAGTATCACGGGCTTTAGTAAAATGAGACTGGAAAAGATGGCCGGGGAAACCTAATTCATCACCTGCCAGATCCAGTGCTGTAATATGCTGGTGGTGAGCCAGCAAGCCCGCCAATTCCTGAGTACAGGCTTTTTCTCCAAAAGTCCTGCTTAGAATACCGATAAGGCGAATGTCGATATCATTATTTTGGCGGGCAGAATAGATACCATCGATAACCGCTTCAACAACCCCTTCAATAGGTAATTGATGTTTCATTGCCATGTAATAAGGGGAAAAACGTAATTCTGCATAATCCAGACCAGCATTTACGGCATCTTCAACATTCTCGATAGCAACACGACGACAAGCATCTAAATCAGCCAGTACTGCCACACCCCAATCCAGTTTTTGTAAAAAGCTAACGAGATCGGGTTCATTTCCAATCACCTGTACATGAGGGCGCAGTAATTCCAGGTTATTAGCCGGAAGTTGAATATTATGCTGGTGGGCAAGATCTAAAATGGTTGCTGGCCGGATATTGCCGTCAAGATGGCGGTGTAAATCTGTCAATGGGAGCTGTATATCAATCATATTCTGGGTCCTTTTTTTATATAAAAAAGCCAGTCAGGTTTGTTGACTGGCTTTTTAGCGAAAGCGTTTATGGCTGTTTTATTGTGCCGGCGGCACAGTGCCTTCTACCTGTATATTTCCACTGCTGTGGGTATCATCTTCTGGCATCGTTTGCTCTGGTACTTCATCATCAGAAGATTCGGATAAACCATACTCAGACAAGAACTTAGGTAAGGACATTTTCTCACCGTTCATTTCTACATTACCGTTTGCATAGTTAAACTTGATGCTAATGGCGTCATTATCAACAGTGGTGATTTTAAACAATTTCCCAAATTGCTCCAATTGTTTTACTTGTTGCTCCGCATTTTCTTCAGCTCTGTCTTTATCCATACCATTAACCAATGATGCTTGGGTGGCGAATTCAAGTATCATTGGTTTTGGTAATGTCACATGCAGAGACATATCCTGAATCAAAGTGCGGATAGCTTCCTCTGTTTTCATTGAAGATAAGCTACTTTTATCTTTCGGTAAGTCTTGTAGATTCACTTTGTAATTAATCGTGCTTTCACCTTTGGTATTTTTCCAGGTTAATGGCTCGATACCAAATTGCGGATTATTTTTCAGCAGGATAGGCAAATTAGAAAAAACAGCGTCAATAACCGCTGTGTCTACAGCATCGGGAGAGAGATGATCAGAAGCGAGAGATTTGGCTGTGGCATCATTATATGCTTGGGTAAATTTACGCACGGCTTCACCATCCAGACGATCCGCTGTAATAGCAAATGTCCCTGAACCGAAATCAATATTTTTTAGTTTGAAACCATCTAAACTATACGTAATTTTCCCTTTCAGATTCGTTTCGTCTTCACTGATATTTGAACCCATTTTAAGGCCAGAGAGAACGATATCTTGGTTGTTGATACCTTTCAGGCTGATTTCCTGAATGTTGATGTTTTGATCACCCACATAGATATCAAATTTGCCTTTTTTATTGGACAGGTTTAAATCAACACCTTTAACAACGAAGTTTTCATCATTTTTGTTGATGGTCAGTTGGTCACTCTTTATTGTTAGTGAGATATCTTTCAGCTCGCGGCTGAGATCTGAAGTCAGTTTGGCGCCAGAGAAATTGAATTTAACGCCATTTTTTGCAAAATCGACGGGGATGATATCAACATCAGAAATAACAGAGCCACTATAGCTGACACGAGAATCAGCCGTGAACAGGGATTTTCCTTTCGTGACTTCAAATAATGGTTTTAGATCTTCATTATTTTCCAATTCGGAATGAACGGAAGCCATGCTAGGAATAAGGGTAAATTTCTTTATTTGTGCCAGCGGGAAAGGGCCATGATCAATCACAGATTTAATTGCAATCTCTTCACCTGGCTTGATTTCTGCGTTTTTAATACCTGCTTTAACCGTCAGGACAAGACGTACATCAGAACTAAACACTCCACGATGGAAATCTTTACTCTGTAATACCAAACCAGTTTCAGGGAATGCTTTTTCCAGCTCCGCGTTTGCGTGGGCAACAGATTGGCCGATATGTTGCTCGATTTGTTTACCAGTATACCATGAAGCACCCGTCCAGATTGCACCTAAGGCAACGATAACGCCTACTGCCACTAACGATTTTTTCATAATGGAGATCCATCCTTTTAGTACATATTTGCAAATAATATGTACTCTTCTAGTATAAAAATGGCTGTTAACATCACTTGAAATTTAAGTCGCACTTAACAGCCTGTGAATAAGTTTTAAACCCAGATTAGCGTATTATTGATTAAAAATCCGAGCAACCAAACCACAACCGTGAATAATCACAATCTTCTCGGCAGCAGATATAAATGCTGATTCGCCTGGGGAAATCCTTAATTGGTGTTCGCCAGATTGTATAACTGTTTGACCTTCAATACAAAAAACAATCGATGCTGAATTGTTCTCAAGAGTAATTGGCTGTTCTGATAAAGGATAAATGGAAAATGCAAAATCATTGATGGGAACAGGGAAGGTTTGCGCTGTTTTTTGCTGTTTTGGTAAGGTTAATAATGTGTTTACTGGTTTTGATACAAAATCAAGATTTGCCATTAACTCTGGAATGTCTATATGTTTATTGGTCAATCCAGCCCGCAGGACATTATCTGAGTTTGCCATGACTTCAAGAGCAACACCTTCCAGATAAGCGTGAGGTGTACGGGCGCATAAAAACATGGCCTGACCTGGTTTAAGTTCAATAACATTTAGCAAAAGTGGGCTAAACAGACCATTATCGTCAGGATAAAACTCCGCCATTTTTTTTATGGTATCCCAAGGCTCTCCGATGCGGCTGTTTAATGCTGACTTTAATACGCCAAGAGCCAGCTGTTTTTGTTTGCCGCTCATATTGAGTAATTGGCAAAATAAAAAAGCAAGATTTTGTTCATTCGGTTTTTGGATAAAAAATCGAATCTTGGGATGCGCCGCAGTAACAAATTCCAGTAATTGTACGATTTCGTTTAGCGGACGGAATCCATTGATTGCCCGAAAAGGGGTCAGGGCATAAACTAACTCAGGCTTATGGTTATCATCTTTATAGTTTCTTTCAGGTGAATCCAGTGGAATACCTGCGACATTCTCTTTGGTAAAACCTTCTTCTGCCGATTTTTTATCGGGATGAACCTGAATAGAGAGCGGTTGAGCTGCACACAAAATTTTAAATAAGAAAGGTAAACGGTGAAATGTATCTGCAACCTCTTTCCCTAAATATTTTTCTGGATCACTGGCAATGAATTCATTTAGGGCCACCGGTTTCCCCGTTTCAGGATTGACGACAATCGAACTGCTTTTAGGATGAGCGCCCATCCATAATTCAGCCATTGGCAGATTATCTGGATTTTCAACACCATAAATATCAGTCAGGGCGGTTTGGCTTCCCCAGGAATAGTGTTGGATCTGATTTATCATTTTAAACATGGCCGTTACTCTCTTTTTTAAAAAATCAATCTATTTCCTTGCGACTACAATACGATAAACACGACTTGGTCGGCATAATCAGGAACTAATATATGGCATGATAACAGAATGTTATACCCAATAAATTTCAATTTGCAGCGCGGCGGCAAGTGAACGCAGCCAACAAAGCAGCAATTTGAAAGATAACAGGTATATGCATATTCGATTATTCTGTGTGTTAAGGAGAGATAGTAATGGCAGCCACTCGCATTGAAAAAGACTCAATGGGGCCTATCGAAGTACCTGCTGACCAATTATGGGGAGCGCAAACTCAACGTTCACTTGAGCATTTCCGCATTTCGCAGGAGAAAATGCCGGTTGCATTGATCCACGCTCTTGCATTAACCAAACAGGCTGCGGCCAGTGTAAATATGGATTTGGGCCTTCTGTCGAAAGAGCGGGGTGAAGCAATTATTGCTGCCGCAAAAGAAGTACTGGAAGGTAAACATCCAACAGAATTTCCGCTTGCTATCTGGCAGACCGGTTCCGGAACACAAAGTAACATGAATATGAACGAAGTGTTGGCGAACCGTGGTAGCGAGATTCTTGGTGGGGTAAGGGGTAGCGAACGTCTTATCCATCCTAACGATGATGTCAATAAGAGCCAGAGTTCTAACGACGTTTTCCCAACCGCAATGCATGTTGCCGCAGTTATCGCGCTGCGTGAGCATCTTATCCCTGAGCTGAAAGTATTACAAAAAACACTGGCTGATAAAGCTGAAGCTTACAAGGATATCGTCAAAATTGGGCGTACTCATTTGCAAGATGCGACGCCACTAACACTGGGTCAGGAAATTTCCGGCTGGGTAGCCATGCTGACTCATAATCTGAAACACATTGAAGACAGTATTCCTCATGTTTGTGAATTGGCACTAGGTGGTACTGCGGTAGGTACAGGTTTGAATACACATCCTGAGTATGCCGTTCGCGTTGCTAAGAAGCTGGCTGAATTAACCAGCCATCCGTTTGTGACTGCACCAAATAAATTTGAAGCTCTGGCTACCTGTGATGCATTGGTTCATTCACACGGTGCACTGAAAGGTCTGGCGGCTTCAATGATGAAGATTGCCAACGATGTTCGCTGGTTGGCTTCCGGGCCACGTTGTGGTATTGGTGAAATTTCAATTCCTGAAAACGAACCAGGCAGCTCGATCATGCCAGGTAAAGTTAACCCGACTCAGTGTGAAGCCGTCACTATGCTTTGTGCCCAAGTGATGGGTAATGATGTTGCTATTAATATTGGTGGTGCATCTGGCAACTTTGAACTGAACGTGTTCCGCCCGATGGTTATTGATAACTTCCTGCAATCTATCCGCTTACTGGCTGATGGGATGCGTAGCTTCAATGAGCATTGCGCTGTAGGTATCGAGCCTAACCGTGAGCGTATCACTCAACTGCTGAATGAATCTCTGATGCTGGTAACGGCGCTGAATACGCATATCGGTTATGACAAAGCCGCCGAAATTGCTAAGAAAGCGCATAAAGAAGGGCTGACACTGAAACAATCAGCAATGAAACTGGGCTATCTGACAGAAGCTGAGTTTGACGAGTGGGTTCGTCCTGAAGATATGGTTGGTAGCTTGAAATAATTGCTGCTTTTACCATGAAAAACTAACCGGAGACGGGTGCTCCGGTTTTTTGTTTTACTATCTCATCTCAGATTATTTTTTTCCTTTACTAATCGAGAATCAATGCCGAAATCAAGGAGTTTAACCGTATTGATATACTTATGAAAATCCTTCGCCATGGGATTCAACATGACATTATTTTCGTAGGGGACGATGGCAGAGGGAACCATCAGACCAATGGAATGACTAACTTCGAACCATTCACTGCCTATTTCCATTGTGCAAGCCGGAGGGATGGGATCATTCCAATCAGGCGGTAACGTATCGATGTTTAAAATATCAATTTGGTTTTCTGGGATATCGATACTCAACAGCGAAAAATCAGCGAGAAGCTCATCATCTCCTACATGGACAAGTATTTCCAGCACAGCAAGAGAAATAGAAGTGGCGACATAGACCGCTGGTCTTCCTATATTGTGCCAGCGGCCACCATACAGTTTTCCTCCAGTACCGCTCCATGCTGATTCGACATACTTTGAACGGGTAAGTCGGTATAGGATCACGATACAATCCCGTGCTCAATTCTTCCTATAAGATTCATGACATCTAGTGCGCTACTTTCTGTATCGAGCATTGACTCAGGTGTGACGTATCCCAGACCTCGGATTGGGCGCTTCATCCATTGAGTTGCTTTATCTTTGTCACCGTTAAACAGATCTACCGCGTGATCCATTACACGAACGAATCGGGCAATCCGCTGACTTTCGTCAGCCGTGAATTTACCTTTACCTGAACGGCGCCTTGAATAGCTGCGTATTTGAATACCCGCGATCCGCAGGATATCTCCTTTACCGAATGTGGACCAATTTTGTATTTTCTCAACTATCGTGACTGGTAACCCTTCGTTTAATACTGCATTCAAATGTGGTCCACTGCTTGAAGGAAAACCCACTGTTCGCCAAAGTGGGGGAGGACTTTGGACTTTATGGCTTGGTGTAAAAACTTGCATAAGCACCTCGTTGGTCATCTGTCAATTTTATAATAGACAGATGACCTGAATAGGTCAAATAACAAGTGATTTGAGGATAAATCATAATAACTGTGTATACATACAGTTTTCCCTTGAAATGCAGGAGCTGATGTAGTAGTTTCGTATTCCCGGCATAGGGAGGGCTTTGGACTCAATACGTTATTCTGAAAAATTCATACGCTTTTTTAGCAAATCCGCCGTAAACTCTCTTTACGGCGGGTGGCATTCACTATACTGAATTTAGATTGTGAATTATACTCCATCGATTATTTTTGAATCCAAAAAGGACAAACTACATGTTAGGACCAGTATCGAATCATCAATATATCTCAACTAAAATCAGTAGCACTGAAGATTCACTTCCCCGGAGAGTAGACGTTCATTCCCTCTATGGAAGCGATAATGAAACAGGAGGTATTCTGAACAATAAAGTAGAGGCTCGATTAAATGATATCATCATAAAAAACAATGAAATGTTCGGGTTTAATTATTACCAGCAAAACCCATACGAGCGGAAAATACTCCTCGAAAGTAGAAAGGGGTATTGTGGAGAATGTTCCGACGAGGTATTGCAATATGTTGATGATAAATATTATGAAAAAGTTAACCCATCTAAAGAGCACTATTTTGTTTTGAGCAAGGACCAAATTGATATTATTGAGCCATCTTATAAGCAAATGTTTTTTAAAGCAGAAGCAACAGAAATGGAGTTTGATAAAACAAATAAAATCCTAAAAGAATTCCCTGATGTCTTTGTTGGTAGTAAAAATGATTTTGATTATATGATAATAAAAATTTGCGATATCTTTGGCATTAGCGCACCCCATACACTCGAATACTGGAATATTAATCGAAACTTACGTTAATTAGAGTCGATTTATATTTTTATATAGTTAAGTATGTTTTCGTTCCATTGTTCCATTGTTCCATTGTTCCATTGAACCTCAAACCCTATAACAATTTATTTTTACTCTCTTAGATGAATCAAACTTGCATGAGAATTACATAATGACAATATCCTCTAAACCTAACCTTCAACTTGTCTACGTATCTGATATTGATCGTTCAACGGCCTTTTACCAGACACTTTTCAATTCTGAACCGGTGTTTTCGAGTCCCCGTTATGTGGCATTTTCTGCTGGCGACGAAGCATTGTTTGCCATTTGGTCGGGGGGAACAAAACCAGATGTTGCTGTCCCGCGGTTCTCTGAGATCGGTATTATGTTGCCATCCAGCGAAGATGTAGATCGCTTTTTTGCAGAATGGCAGAAGAACCCCGACATCAAGATTGTGCAGGAACCTTACACTGAAGTTTTTGGCCGTACTTTCCTTGCTGAAGATCCCGATGGTCATATTATTCGGGTATGTCCTTTGGATTAAAAATCTTGCAGGGCAATTTTCTTGCCCTGCAATTTGCAATTATTGTTGGCTACTTTTCGTTTAAATTTCACGATATAAATGTAGTCTGGGAATAATCAGCTCCAGTGGTTTAGCTTTGGGTTTATGGCGATGTACTATTGTATTAGCATTGTAATCACTAAGTTCACCTATCTTTGGTTTGTTATCACCAGAGTTAACATAAAACGCAATAATTGGTAGAGGGCAAGCATATTGCACCTGCTTTTGTTGATCGGTATACCAGACTCGTGCAATAGGTTGCACTTTTACAGGGCGTTTTATTTTTAAAACCACATCATTGGACAATTTTTTTATATCGATGATTTCTCTGGCAACTAATTCTGCCCATTGTTCCCGAGAATAAGGAGAAACTGCACGCCCAGAGTGATAACTTTTCTCCAAACGTTGCAGAATTTGATTTTTTGTGACTTTATTGATGATGTTTTTATTTGCCCAACCAAAACGAACGGAATCAGGATTGAGAAGGGGAGTTATGGTTCTGTAGGCATTTAGTGTAATCAATCCATGTAATTGATTGTGAACAAATTCAAATCGTTGTTCTTTATTTACGCCTGATTGAATAGTTACGATATGTTCAAGTTCTGCTTTCAACTTATTAATTTCTTCAATCAAAAGTAAAGCAGAGTGATATTGTGGTTGGTTCACAGAAAAACACAATACACCAGGAAGGCGAACAGCTGCTTTACTGCTGATATTTTGATTGTTGTGATGGATAAATAGCTTCAGATAATGGCTTAAACCTAAATCTAATGCTTCATTACCTGTCGTTTTATTAACAGTTATTTCTGTTATTGGATCATGTTCACTGCCTTTTTCTACATTGGGCAGAACAAATACATGGGCGGCCAGCAAAGTGTAACTATGAAGAAGTTCATACAATTGTTTCAATCTGCTTTCTTGTTTTTGAAAGCAACTATTCAAGTTTTCAATTGATAAGTATTTATTCATATAAGTAACAGTTTTAGTTACAACATGCTTTTCATTATAGAACAAAAAACATAAACATCAAACTCGTCTGTCCACTAAAACAGCTAAGTAAAATTAAATAAATACCCATATCACATAAACTGTTGCTCCAATAGTGTAACAGCATTGATTGTTTTATGCTTAAAGAACATTGCGGCGACTTGCCAGTGGGGTAGGCCGCTGTGTCGATGTTTCTTTGGAGGTCAATATCATGAATAATTTGATAATCAGGTAGCAAGAGTGCATCGAGACGACCTGATTTTCCAGCAAATCTAGATATACCGGGTGATACTTAAAACAATACTTTGGAAGGATTATGTTGGCATTAATTAATGGTTTTATTTTGTGCTTAGGGCTGGTAATTTCGATTGGTCCTCAGAATATAGAAATCCTTCGGGTCGGTCTGCTGAATGACCGTGCAATTCTGCTCGCTTCAGTGTTTGTGGCTTGTGATGCAATCCTGATTACCATAGGTGCTTTAGGTGTTGGAAGTATCATTGCGTTGAATCGAGAAATAACTATGGTTTTGATGTCATTTACCATAGTGTTCCTTCTATTCTTGGCGTTCCAGGCAGGGCGTCGATCTATAAGTGAGAGTGGGGAGGCTATTACCCTCAGTGAGAAACAAAATACCAGACCTTTTAACATGGTGAAACGCGGACTCGTTCTCTCGTTCCTGAACCCTTTAGCGCTACTGGAAACCGTTGTCATCCTGGGATCAACAGCAGCGCCTTATCCTGCCAGTCATCGAATTTTGTTCATGGCTGGTGCACTTGCGGCCTCGTCTGTTTGGTTCTACGGTCTGGCCTATAGTTCTCGCAAGTTCTCAGCCTTCATATCGAAACCATGGCAGTACCGTATTATAGAATGCATTGCCGCAGTCACTCTGTTTATTACGGCCTGCTGGTTAGTACAGCGTACTTTCATCATTTAAGTTAAATTGAAACTAAAAAGGAACAGCGTTATGCTGTTCCCAATAATTATTGTCTTGCAACATCTATTGGATATCAGGCAGGGTTAATTGTTGTATCAATCACTTGGTAAAATGCATTCAGGGTATCTGCAACTGTCCAGACACCCAATATAACGTGATAACCTTGATAACCTTCTGGCAAAGTACATTTATTAATAACTTCATTCCCCGGCATTTTTTCCTGGTAATCCTCAAAGCAGAAAGGTGTACTATTAAATTGCTCTCTGGTTAAAGGCTTATTGGGGTCCCAGTCTAATTTAGTAATAAAATATTCCCAACTTGAAGTCTTGTGTTGGATTACAATTTCCCATTTGAATTCAATATCACCGGTAGTAATGGGAATTTTCTTCCATCGCTCTGCTGTTTGAACATCCAATGCGTCAAAGTGACCAATACCCGCACTGGCAATATGACCATCTTCTGGGCCAGCTTGCGGGAAGCCTTTTTTAGCTTCAAGAGATTGAGGTTCATATTCTACCAACCCACAATCTGTATTTTGTTTATTTCCCTGTGCAGAACAAAGGAATGCCCGACTTCCTGGACTATCAATGTAACCATGAGCCCATGCTCCATTAAATAAAGCTGCGATTACAGTAGTGGCTAAAGTCATAATTCTCACTTTATGTTTGTACATAATAGTGCCCTCCATTAGACAGGATAATTAGTCTATGACAAACAAAGCCCCGGGACTTAATTATTATCCTAGATGAATATAATATGATTATCCATTTCATAAATTAATTAATAATCTAATTACATTAAGGTATTGAAATTTTTCATTAAAAGTGCCTGTTATTATTTTTTGTAATATAAAAGGATAAGATTTCTATAATTTATTCTACCTTACTGATGAAAAAGACAATTTTTGCATTTTGAACGGGGCGCCTGCTCATTTAAAAACACGTATTTATACCCAATAGATTTCAAGATGGATGGCGACGGCAAGGGAGCATAGATAACTCTGTGACCGGGGTGAGTGAATGCAGCCAATAAAGAGGCAACTTGAAAGATAACAGGTATATAGTATGGTGATGTGTCACCGTCAGTCTGTTTTATTGAGTCATTGCAAAGTATGAACTCAATCATCCACACAATAGTTCCTAAAATGGTATTTGGCTGGCAAATGAATTTGTTTGTGGGGATAGCAGCAATATAGCGGGGGAGCATAATAAAACGTTTTGGCGAATTACGGAGTATCGATGTTATGATAAGCATAATTCAGTCTGGTTAGTGATCTTGTATTATTCAGCGATAGTTCTGATAGTTCAAAACCTAGTTGAACTGCTTAAGTGTTCTACTATTTATCTGGATACGATATTTGTTAAAATTAGTGCTGTAAAATACGGGTTGTGGCTGGAAAACTACACAAACGATTGGAGTAAGTAACTTGGAATTAAATCAAGTAATAACTGAGCTTGAAAAGTCTGATAACAATTGGACTGTAGAGCAAATAGGTGAATGTCTCGTAATCACTAACGAAGACGGCATTAAGGCACATTTAGCCATTTGTGGAAAACAAATCACAGTAGAAGCGCTGCTGTTCTCGGAAGAATATGTTTCGGATACAGCGGCCTTAAATAAGTTCATTTTAGAAACGCACAAGATGATCCCTCTGACTTCTGTTGGAATTACTGTAGTAGATGGTCAATCTTACTATGCAGCTTTTGGCGCTTTATCTTCAGAATCAAAAATGGAGAGTATTGTCATCGAAGTTTCTATGTTATTCACCAACATTGCTGAGCTTCTTGATGCGTATTCTGAGTTTCTAAAATAACAACATAGGGTAAAAATATTATGAGCAGTGTATGGAAAAAGCTTTTCAAAGCAATTAAAGGAACTGTAAACAACGCAGCAGAATCTGTAGCTGATGGGAAAGCGCTGACCATTCTTGATCAGGAGCTTCGTGAAACAAAAGCAGAAATTCGCCGCGCTGATGAAAGCCTGATTGGCATTATCGCTAAGCGCAAAGTGGCAGAAAAAAAGGTTTCATCTATCGAAACCAGTATCAGTGAATACGAAAATCACGCTCGCTCTGCGGCTAATAAAGGTGACAATGGGCTTGCTTTAGAATGTGCTCAGAAAGTTGCTGGCCTGCGTGGTGAATTGGAAACAGAGCAATCACAGCTTGAAGCTTTCAAGAAAGTTGAAGTTACCCACCGCCGCACTGTGCAAGAAGCTAAAGAAAAAGTGTCTCAGCTTGAGAACCAAGTAGACCTTGTTAAAGCAACTGAACAGGTACAAAAAGCACAGGCTGCTACCCACAACTCTGTCGTTGGCGCATCATCTAAAACATCTACCGCTCTTGATTCGCTTGAACGTATCAAAGCACGCCAGGCTGAGAAAGCTGCCCAGTTCGAGGCTCAGCAAGAGCTTCACGATAACGCAACTTCAAGCGATTTGGACAAAAAACTTAAAGCAGCTGGCATTACCTCAAGTTCTGCATCTGCGGAAGACGAACTTGCCCGTATTCTTGGCAAGTAATCCCCTGGTTGTTAGATAAAGGCCCTGTTCCTTAGGGTCTTCCTCTTCAAAGGATGTTTCTATGTTTTCCAAAATCGCTGACGCGTTTAATAAAGCACTTCGCCGCAAGGAAGTTGTGCCTGTTGGTCCGAAGGTACCAGAAATATTGGGGTTGCGGATTGGTGGTGCATTTGAGATAGACCCGCTCATACTAAAACTGATTGAGTCTGATCTTACCATCGAAAATGCGGCCTCAACTCAGCTTATATGCGCTGTTGGTGTTATTGACCTTGGCGATAATATGCGCTTGGTTCGCTACTACACCGATGATGAAGGCTACCTCCAGGTACTTCAAGAAGGTGAGAACGATGATGGTGTGAAAGAAGTGAGCCTTTGGTACTTCTACGAAACTAAACCGATCGATTCCCAAACCCAGTGGGATGCGTTGATTGAAAATGGCATCATCACACCGAACGGTCAATATGACCTCGATGGCACTCAATTTTCTCAGTTGTGGAGTAATACGAAACCGGTAGCTATGACGGAGAAAACCTACCATAAGAACAGCAACATGACTGAAACAGACCAGTTTGTAATGGTTTACACACGTCAGGTTTCAGATAACAAAACAGAAGAGCTTCTGATTGCCGGCGAAGAGAAAATTGTAAGCAATAACTTAGACAGACTAATGGTACAAAGTACCGGTATTCAACTTAATCAAACAGGTTTTAGAGTGGTAGCATAAATGATTACACTAGTAAATGAAGAACAAGCTTTAACTCAATTTATTAATAGTGTAGCCAACTTTGGATTATGCTTTGGTCTGGCGCTCGTTTTCTTCATTATATTCAAATTCGTTTACATTATGGTGACTCCACATGATGAATGGAAGCTGATCAAAGAAGAAAAGAACACAGCGGCTGCAATATCGCTGGGAGGGGCTTTGGTAGGTTATACCATCGCAATTGCAAGTGCAGCAAGCAACTCTGTCGGCGTGACTGATTTCGTTATGTGGGGTGTTGTTGCATTACTCGCTCAAATTGCTGGCTTCTTCATGGTGCGCGTATTCATGATGCCGAAAATCGTATCTCGTATTGAAAACAATGAGATCCCAGCAGCTGTAGTTCTGGCTGCCGTTTCAATTTCTGTTGGTCTTCTAAACGCAGCTTGTATGACTTACTAATTCAGAGGTTGTATGACGAGCAAGAATAAAAAGCGCAGAATGCGCAGCACAGACATCAACATTGAGAATAAGCGTAAATACTGGCGAACTTTCTCATTCACTTCGCTAGCGCTTAGTGTTGGTTGTATAGCTAGCTGTAGCCAATCAACCGACAAACTGTCAATCAGGATCTATAAGGACTTAGCGGCTTGCCAAAATGATCCACAGAATACTATCACTACTGAATGTGAAGCCACGTACAAGGCAGCATTACGTGAAGCAGATCGTACATCACAAAAATTCAGGCAAGAAGCAATGTGTAAACTTGAGTACGGCGAATGTAAAGAGATGCCGGACAAGCTTGGTTATCGACCAAAAATGGCTGCCTTTATGATGGCTGATGTAAAGCCTGAGGATTTCAACAAGTACAACCTTTCTGACCAATACCGTAATGTGTTCTACCAGCCAATATTCACTTCAACATCAAGCTACAGCGACCTGTATGATAAGCTGTTCTTCGCTGATGGCAAAGTCATTGGCTCTTACTCTAATATGGACAATATCCAGTTCGAGATGAACCAACGTTATTTACATCCCCTAGAGACTGTTCGCCTGCCAGAGGTTTTTCAAAACTCAGGCAAGAGGGCAGAAAATACCTCTGCGACAAACTCAGTATTAAACATAAACACTCTGGGAAATGCTTATATAGCTTCTGAAATAGGCAATTATTCAGAGTGTAAGCAGAGAGAGAGGATGCATAGAGAGCGCCTAAATCGTGAGAAAGCGCAGCAATTAGAAACAGGTTACTACGGTGGCACTCATGTCAGCCCTTCAACAGGATTCAAGGACATGATTAAGACCGCAGATAGTAAACCCATCGTAACTACCAAATCTAAAGGTGGTTTTGGCTCAACCTCCTCAGCAAAGTCAAGCTGGGGAGGATGGGGCAGTTAAACCCACTCTGACATCTAATTCGGAGGCTGTTTTTATCAAGCCTCTTTGTTATCAGAATTTTGCATAAGCTCATCATTAATTACGGAATTAGACGTCTGGGCGATAATTTTCTCCGATATTCAGATAAGAAGTATCGAAAGGTTAAAGAATGCTACAAATTTCAACGGCACCACGCCATGATTGGAAAGAACGCGCAAAAGAATTCGGTTTTGGTTTCCACACGATTGATGATGAACCGTACTGGATCGAAGACCGTTACTATCAATTTACTCTCAAGCAGATAGAGGAACATATTGAAGATCCGACAGAGGAAATCCACCAGCTGAGCCTTCAAGCGATAGAACGAGTGATTAACAGCGACAAGCTGATGGCTAAATTCCAAATTCCAGAAATAATGTGGCGGTTGGTGCGTGAATCTTGGCAACGCAAAGACCCGAGCCTCTACAGTCGACTCGATTTTGCCTATGACGGTAAAAATCCAGCCAAGTTATTAGAAATCAACTCAGATACGCCGACCTCGATCTATGAACTGGGTTTCTTTGGTTGGTTGTGGCTGGAAGATAAGGTTAATCGCGGCAAAGTACCGCGCTCGGCAGATCAGTTCAACCTTCTGCAAGAGTTGCTTGTGAATCGCTTCCACGAACTTAAACCATTTTTGCCATTCAACACACTTCATTTTACATGCTGCAAGGGTACAGAAGAAGACAAGGGTACAGTCGATTATATGGCTGATTGTGCTAAGGATGCTGGCATTCATACTGAGTTTGTCTATGTTGAAGACATTGGCCTAAGCGAATGCGGCAAGTTTACGGACAACAATAGTAAAATCATCGATTCTATGTTCAAGTTATACCCATGGGAGTTTATGTTCCGCGAGGAATATGCTCAGCATCTAGCAACTGCTGGTGTTAACTGGTTTGAGCCAATGTGGAAGTGTATTACCTCAAATAAAGCCATCTTGCCGTTGCTTTGGGATATGTTCCCAGGACATCCAAACCTGCTTGAGGCTTACTTTGCCGATGACCCAAAAGCCAAACGCCTGACTCATTATGTCAAGAAGCCAATATTTAGTCGTGAGGGGTCGAATATCAGTATTTATAAAGACGGCAAAGTGATTGAGAAAATCGATGGACCTTATGGGGAAGAGGGTTACATCGTGCAACAATATACTCCGTTACCAAAATTCGGTGAGAACCATGTACTTATCGGTAGCTGGCTTATTAATGACAGACCCGCTGGTCTATCGGTGAGGGAAGATATTGGCCGAATCACAAAAGATACATCGTTATTTGTGCCTCACATTATTTTAGGTTAGCTGAACCTCATATGATGGATTAAAAATGGAGTTTATTGCTATTTTTGTGTGTCATTGTGGCATACATTATTTTCGCGTGCCATAATGATACCTGATGGAATTTATTAATACTGATGACAATAGGTAAAATTATGACCACTAACGCAGAACGTAAAGAAACTCGCTTGGTTGCACGAACATCCGCAGAGATACAAGAAATTATTCAAAGGGCGGCTGATTACTCCGGTACAACCCTTTCACAATTCCTTATTGAGTCGGCAATGGATAAGGCCCGTAACGTGATTGAACGAACTGAAACATTACATTTGTCGATGGCCGGTGCGGATGCACTGTTCGCTGCGCTGGAAAATCCTCCAAAAGCAAACAAGAAGCTACTTAAAGCAGCGCTGGGCTACAAGGATGCAGTGAAATGATAACCATTGAAGAAATAACCCATCAACATAATCGCAAAGTGTTTGATTGCCGCGTCAATGAATTAAATAAGTTCTTACAGCAACAAGCCCGGCAGAAAACCGTAAAGCACATATCAAAAACTTACGTGGCCTGCTGGGATTCGACACCCAAAGCTATCATCGGTTATCACACGCTGACTGGGTATTCAATAACAACGCCGCCCGCCCATAAAGACTATAAAAAGTATCCTCATCCACTTAATG
This sequence comes from Photorhabdus heterorhabditis, assembly GCF_001280945.1. NCBI lineage: Bacteria > Pseudomonadati > Pseudomonadota > Gammaproteobacteria > Enterobacterales > Morganellaceae > Photorhabdus > Photorhabdus heterorhabditis. The sequence goes on from NZ_LJCS01000002.1 coordinate 105,877, forward strand.
CAGTAAAACTAGCCCGTCTTGCGGTGGATCATTCGTGCCAGAGGAAACGATTAGGCGAAAAATTATTGATTGATGCCATCTATCGCACCGTGTTGGTCGCACAACAAATATCAGCTATCGGACTATTTGTTGATCCTATGACCCCAGAGGTCATTTCGTTTTATCGGCAGTATGATTTTTTACCCGTCGAGCCAGACGACCCTTCATGTCTTGGAATGTGGCTGCCCATTAAAACCTGTATAGAAGTTGCCAGTACCTTGCTGTGAGCAATTATAAAGACATCCAACGATTGTCAAATGCTAAGTGAGATCGCCGCAGTCAGCAATGTCAGCCCACTGGCGCGGTAGCTCTGATTTTCCAGCCCACTATCCCTGATTTCCCCCAACCGATGCATGAAAACGGCTCGGGCAAGGGCCTTACCTTTATTCAGTCCCGCCTGCACACGTCGACGCAGGGACGGGATCGCGAAACCAGTCCAGCAAACCGAGCTTGAATTTACGGGATTGTGATATCGCTATTTTTAAACGAAGCTGAGGTTAGTAATGTTGCTCATAACAGTATCTCATTACAGAGTGACAGAGAGCCGCAGAGCCAGCGCGGCCAGAGTAACAAATAGAACCGGCAGGGTCATAACAATGCCGGTACGAAAGTAATATCCCCAGGTGATCTTCATATTTTTCTGCGAGAGCACATGCAGCCACAGCAACGTGGCCAGACTACCAATCGGGGTGATTTTCGGGCCTAAATCGCAGCCAATCACGTTGGCATAGACCATGGCCTCTTTGATAACACCAGAAGCTGTGCTCCCGTCAATCGACAATGCCCCAACCAGCACTGTTGGCATATTATTCATGATCGACGACAGGAAGGCCGTCAGGAAGCCGGTACCAAACGTTGCAGCCCATAAGCCCTTATCTGCCAGCATATTCAGCACGCCAGACAGGTACTCCGTGAGGCCCGCGTTGCGGAGTCCATAGACCACCAGGTACATGCCTAGGGAGAAAATAACGATCTGCCAGGGCGCTCCACGCAGCACTTTTCCCGTATTAATCACATGGCCTCTCTTCGCGACGACAAACAGTACAACGGCTCCGACTGCTGCTATCGCGCTGACGGGAAGACCCAAAGGCTCCAGAACGAAGAAACCGATCAGCAGGAACAGCAGGACAATCCAGCCTGCCCTGAACGTCGCTAAATCCTTTATTGCGCTTGTGGGTGACTTCAGTAACGAAACGTCATATGTCGTCGGGATATCCCTGCGAAAGAACAGATGCAGCATCATCAGTGTGGCTGCAATCGCCGCCACATCTACGGGAACCATGACAGAAGCATATTGCGTAAAGCCCAAGCCAAAGTAATCAGCCGAAACGATATTCACCAGATTAGAGACTATGAGCGGCAAGCTGGCGGTATCAGCAATGAATCCCGCGGCCATCACAAAAGCCAGCGTAGTCCCTTTACTGAACCCCAGCGCAAGCAGCATGGCTATCACTATCGGCGTCAGGATCAGCGCCGCACCATCGTTGGCAAATAGCGCAGCTACGGCGGCGCCAAGCAAGACTATCCAGGTAAACAATAAGCGCCCGCGCCCATTACCCCAGCGGGAAACATGCAGTGCTGTCCATTCAAAGAAACCCGACTCATCAAGCAGCAGGCTGATAATAATCACTGCGATAAATGTAGCTGTCGCGTTCCAGACAATGTTCCAGACAACGGGGATATCATCGAGGTGAATAACACCAGAAGCCAGTGCCAGTACAGCCCCGATACTTGCACTCCAGCCGATGCTAAGCCCTCTGGGTTGCCAGATAACGAGTACCAGCGTCAGTAAAAATATACTCCCTGCCAAAAGCATTTCAGACTCCAATAAATATGATCATATGCATGTGTTTTCCTTCCCTAGCAGGAGGTGCAGGCCGATTTGTCCAGCCATTTACGTACATCCTCCCGCAGGCACAGCCAGGAAGTCGTGATTGTTTCAGCCGCCCAGGCAGGCATGTGAGGTGACAGACGGTAGTGAACCCATTTCCCTTCACGGCGGTCCATAACCAGCTCAGCCTCGCGCAAGATTGCCATATGGCGCGAAATTTTGGGCTGTGATTCCGAGGTGGCTGCACAAATATCGCAGACGCATAGTTCTCCGGACTCCCTGAGAAGCAGGATGATAGCGAGTCGCGTTTCGTCCGACAGGATTTTGAAAAGTTGAACAGGTTGTAGCATTTTTTACTCCGTTCCCTTTAGAATACATATATGGTAAATCATATATATTGAGATTTGAATCCCCAAATCTTTCGGAGGAGAAAAATGGAACAATTTCCTGCCCTGAACGCTGATTGCTTTGATGAACGTATCGCGGAACGCCTGCATCTACAGGAACCACCACGAATCCTGATTTTGTATGGTTCGGTAAGAGAACGCTCGTACAGCCGTTTTGCTGCTGAGGAAGCGGGACGACTACTGGCCGCTATGGGGGCGGAGATGAAAATGTTTAACCCTTCCGGACTACCATTACCCGACGATGCACCGGAAACACATCCAAAGGTCGTCGAGCTCCGTGAGCTGGTCAGATGGTGTGATGGGATGGTTTGGAGTTCCCCGGAACGGCACGGTGCGATGAGCGCAATTATGAAGGCACAGATCGACTGGATACCATTAAGCGAAGGTGCCGTTCGCCCCTCTCAGGGAAAAACGCTGGCGGTGATGCAGGTCTGCGGCGGGTCGCAGTCCTTCAATGCCGTTAACCAGATGCGGATTCTGGGCCGGTGGATGCGTATGTTCACCATCCCCAACCAGTCCTCGGTGGCAAAAGCCTGGCAGGAGTTCGATGACAATGGGCGTATGAAGCCCTCCTCGTGGTACGACCGTATCGTCGACGTCACTGAAGAGCTGTTTAAAGTCACGCTCCTGCTGAAAGGGCATACGGGATACCTTGCCGACAGATACAGTGAGCGAAAAGAAAGTCACGAGGAGCTGTCTGTGCGGGTTAATCAGACAAAAATTTAAATCAAGTGTGATGTCTCTGCTTTGCTGTCGTGAAGTTTGCGCCCTTCATGGTGCAGTCAGCGAAATCAAGCATCATTACATGGCTGTATAAAAAACAGGCTTAGCGTGGGATATTTTCCGTTTTCCAAACGGACCTCTAGGAGAGCTTTATATCCATACCCGGCCTGTTGTTCAATATCCATGAATAACGGTTTCGCTTCACGTTGATTCAATCTGGTATTGCTACATTGGTGCAGTTCAGCAATACCCAAATTGGGTGGTTATATTTCCTAATATGTTATTTTTGCATCAGGTAACTTAATGAGTTTAAACCCCAAAAATAAGGCTAAAAGGGTAAGAATGGTAATAAATAACACAACCCCATTCCAACCTAATTGAAGCCAGAATATACCACCAAGGGTACCTGCTACACTTGAGCCAGCATAGTAGCAAAAGAGATAAAGAGAAGAAGCTTGGGCTTTAGCCCGGCGAGCACGACGTCCAACCCAACTGCTAGCGACAGCATGTGCTGCAAAGAAACCGGAGGTTAATACTGTTATGCCAATCATAATCATCATTACAGACGATAGCATAGTAATAAGAATACCAACCAGCATCATACTAATCGTAGCTATCAAAACTTTTCCAAGTCCATATTTACGGGTTAATGCGCCTGCTTTAGATGCACTGTATGTACCTGCAAGATATACAATGGATAATATACCTACAGTTGACTGACTGAAATGATAAGGTGAGTCTAATAAACGATAACCTATATAATTAAACACCGTAATAAAGCCACCCATCAGCAAAAATGCCTCAGAAAATAATAATGGCAATCCTTTATCACGAAAGTGTAACTTCAGGTTTATCAATAAAGATTTTGGTTTCAAGGAGCTTGGACGAAAATGACGCGATTGAGGTAACATACGACAAAACATAATGGCAGCAATCAATGCAAATGCACCTAATACGATGATAGAAATACGCCATGAGAAATAATCAGTGATAATACCCGATATTAATCGTCCACTCATTCCACCAATAGAATTACCGCTGATATAAAGCCCCATTGATAAAGCAACAAAATTTGGATGAATTTCCTCACTAAGATAAGTCATAGCAACAGCAGCTACACCGCTGAGAGACAAACCAACCAGAATGCGTACAATTAGAATTCCAGACCAACTGGTCATAAATGCACTTAGTAAAGTGAAAATTGCAGCGGCAGACAATGCAGTTACCATGATATTTTTACGACCAATGGCATCAGACAAAGGACCCGTTATCAATAATCCCAAAGCCAGCATGCCAGTCGAAAGTGATAAAGATAAACTGCTGGTTGCCGGAGAAACACCAAAGTCCTCTGATAACATCGGTAGAATCGGCTGAACAAAATAGAGCAAGGCAAACGAGGCTAATCCTACAGTAAAGAGTGACAACGTCACTCTAATGTACAAAGCGTCTTTTTTCTGAATATAATTTTTCTCATTTTGAATATTTTGGACAAGATTCTTACCAGAAACCCGGTTTTCACTAATGCTATGGATAGTGCTCACATGAATCCTTACTTAACTCATAATAAGTAACTTTGGTTTTGACTAAATCAAGCATATGAATTGTGAAATATTTTGTCTAATATATTAATCATTCATAATGATATGTATTAAATATTAAAGGTGATTATGGCTATTGAATTACGGCATTTACGCTACTTTATTGCAGTTGCAGAAGAATTACATTTTGGTCGCGCGGCAGAACGGCTTAACATTTCACAGCCGCCATTAAGCCAACAAATTCAATCGCTTGAAAATAGTATAAACGCACAGTTACTAGAACGTAATAACCGAAATGTGAAACTGACTCCGGCAGGTAACATGTTTCTGGAGGAAGCTTACCAAATTCTGGCTCAGGTTGATGCTGCTGCAACAAAAGCAGCGAGAATGCAAAAAGGGGAATTAGGTGAAATATCAATCGGTTTCACCTCTACAACCCCTTTTATGCCGAAGGTCACTCTTAGTTTACGCCAATTCCGGGAGTGTTATCCGGAGGTATCTATTCATATGCACCAAATGAATACTAAACAACAGATCTCACCATTACTCACTGGGCGGATAGATATCGGTATCATGCGTAATACTCAATTACCAGATAACCTTGAGTATCGGCTATTATTTCGCGAATCTTTTGTACTTGCTGTTTGTGATGGACACCCTTTGTTGGAATTTACCCAGCAGGGAATAAAACTCGAAATGCTGGCTGGTTATCCATTGGTATTTTTTGAGCGCGAAGTCGGGACGGCTTTATATGATGAAATAATCACTTTACTCGCTGAAGCTGGCGTGACACCTATGATCTCACAGGAAGCAGGCGAAGCAATGACAATTCTCGGTCTTGTCTCTGCTGGGTTAGGGATAAGTGTTGTTACCGAGTCCTTTACGCGAATGAAAGTCGATGGTGTCCAATATATTCCAATAGCGGATAATCACTCTTTTTCTGAAGTGTGGTTGGTAAACCATAAAAATCGACCGGTATCAGCAGCAGCGAACAGGCTGATAAAATTACTCATATCTAACATTTTGAACGAGAAAAATGAGTAGAAATTAGCTAAATTTCGTGTTTAATATCACATATTGATTGAAAGAATGATACCTTTTGCCTAAAACATCGACATAATCAGCCTTCAATTATTTTGGAGCACGAATTAATTAACGAGCAAAAGGGTGAATATGGATGGACAACCAAGTCACATTGATCAAATAAAGCAGAATAATATTGGTACTGTTTACCGATTAATTGATCAATATGGCCCGATTTCCCGTATTGAGCTCTCTAAAAAAGCTCAACTAGCTCCAGCCAGTATTACCAAAATTGTCCGTGAGCTGGTTGATGCTCATTTAGTCATGGAAACAGAGTTTCTGGATTTAGGATTCAGAGGGCGTCCAGCAACCGGGCTGAGGCTTGCTTCTGAAAGTTGGCATTTTTTATGTGTCAGTATTAGTCTGGGAAATTTGATGTTGGGTCTTCGCGATCTCAGTGGCAAATTAATTGTTGAAGATGTATTGCCATTACCTGCCAACAATGACAAATCCTTTTTAGACAGAATTGTTGATGAAATTGATTCATTTTTCAGCTGCTATCAATCCTGTCTTGAGCGTTTGACGGCAATCAGTATTACTATAAATGCTATTGTTGATCCAACCAAAGGACTCATCCATAGTTTTCCTTACTATCAGGTTCAGGAATTGCCAATAAGTGAATATTTGCATCGCCGCACTGGACTACCGATATTTCTTCAACATGAAATAACCGCCTGGACGATAGCTGAATCATTATATGGGGCGGCAAAAAACTGCCAGAATATTATCCAAATTGTTATTGATGATAATATCGGTGCTGGCGTTATCATTGCAGGACAAACATTACATTCAGGTAACCGTAGTGTAATGGAAATAGGGCATATCCAATCTGAACCCAACGGTGAACTCTGCCAGTGCGGAAACTTAGGCTGTCTGGAAACCGTTACAAATATCAGCCATATTTTATCCAGAACAAAACAGTTGTTAACAACTGCCCCAGATTCTTTACTTAATGATGAGTCGCTAACTATTGAGTCACTCTGTCAGGCAGCCAATAAACGCGATATTTTAGCCATGGATATTATTCGTGATATAGGTGTGAAAATTGGTCGTATTATCGCAATTATGGTGAACCTATTTAATCCAGAGAAAATTTTGATTGGTTCTCCTCTTAACACTTGCCAGCAGATTTTATACCCGATCATCAATGAATGTATTAAACAGCAATCTTTGCCTGCTTATAGTAAACAAGTTACGTTGGTTGCAACGGAATTCAATAACTCTGGAACATTATCGGCTGTAGCCTCAGTTAAAAAAGCTTTATATGATGGTTCATTATTGATCAATTTGATGAAAGGATAATGATAATTGACCTAAACATTGAGCTAACGCAATCTCCTTGATAGCCACATACTCTAAACTTAACTCCTTATTAACTGGATTTTATCTGTCATTATGGAAAACAAAATTTATGTTAACTCGCTTATTTGTGACGGGGACAGATACCAACATCGGTAAAACAGTTGTTACCCGTGCATTATTACAAGTTTTTAATCGTGACGGAGCAACAGCAGTAGGTTATAAACCTATAGCTACAGAAGGGTATGAAACAGAAGAAGGAATGCGCAATCGAGATGCCGTAGTTTTGCAAAAATCCTCTCCCATCCAGCTTAAATATGAAGAAATAAACCCAGTTATCTGGAAAAGCAGTTACTGTGAAGAAAATCAGATTGATTTCGAACAGATGAAAAAAGGATTAAGTAACCTTAACAATAAAGCTGATCGCGTTATTATTGAAGGTAATGGCGGTTGGCGTGTATTGCTAAATGATGAGACTTTTTATTTTGATTGGGTTATTCGGGAAAAAATCCCAGTAATTTTAGTTGTTGGAATTCAGCCTGGTTGTATAAATCATTCGATTCTGACCGCACAGGCAATAATAAATGATGGTTTGCAGTTAGTTGGATGGGTAGCAAACAGAACTAATCCTGGTTTATCTTACTATGCAAAAGTTCTGGATAGGTTACGCCGTCACATCAACGCACCACAATTGGGTGAAATTCCTTATCTTTTACGTCCAGAAGAGAAAGATTTATCCAGCTATTTGGATATTTCTACCATATTAAAACAAACTGGAGAATAATTATGGATTTGAAATATTAAATAAGATATGGAAAGAGGGCATCCAAAGCCCTCTACGGAGAGTTTATTTTGCAACTGGCGAATTTGGGGATTGATTTACTTGCCGGGTATATACAATCTTTTGGGTATTATTCTCACAATGTCCAACGATCTTACCACTGGCTTGTTCAACTTGGTCATTAGGAACAATTTCCAACTTAAAGCTGGATTCCGGCACACCATTATTGATAATTTTTTGCGCAATCTGTGCTTTCACGCTTTCACATGAAGCTTGTGCAGAAAATGCAAATGGAGATACAGTAAAAATCAATGCACTAAATAAAAACGCTTTCTTCATGGTCATCACCTTTATTCAAATTTTACGGTCTAATAGGCATACCTGTATTGCTGTCTAGGCAACGTTCGGTATTCGGCTCCCAATAAGCGTTTATATTGGTACTTTTCATGCATGCATCACGGTTATCAATCGCTTTATCTAACTTATCAAATTCCTTCTCAGCACGTTTATTCACCTTGGTACGAATATTCTTGGTTTCATCCCATTGCTCTTTACTTTGACGGGCTGCTTCTTTCTCCATAGCCGTATCACCGCTACCATTTACTGTGACACAGGTACTGCTGGAGGTACAAGTTGCCGCCAATGCTGGCGCTTGCCACAGCAAAGGAATTACCAGAGCAATAGCTGATATAATTTTTAATATCAAAGACTTATAAATATTCATCTTTTATCCTCTTGAAAGAAAGTGGGACCCATTAATGGCACAATAGGGAATTATCAGATAGATAAACTATAAGATAGCATTGAGATATTCAACAAAATATCAAGAAGAATGTGATTATATATTTCTATGTACATTAAGCCCTGCGAATGACTGGCAAACTGGCATCATCTCTAATGTATTAATGTTGACATGATCAGGCAAGTTGGCAACCCAAAAAACAGCTTCTGCTACATCTTCGGCTGTTAATGCCTGTGCTCCATCGTAGGTTTTATTCACTTTATCGTTGTCACCTTTAAAACGTACTAAAGAAAACTCGGTGCCACCAACTAAACCAGGCTCGATATCAGTAACACGGATTTGTTTCCCCTGTAAATCTGCCCGTAAACCCAAACTAAATTGTTTTACAAATGCTTTAGTGGCGCCATAAACATTCCCGCCTGAATATGGCCAACTTGCAGCAGTAGAACCGATATTAATAATATGCCCACGGTCTCGTTTTACCATTTTAGGCAGCAGAGCATGGGTCATATTTACAAGCCCTTTGGTATTGGTGTCAATCATCATTTCCCAATCATCCGGGTTCGCCAGATACGCGGGTTCTAATCCAAGCGCTAAACCTGCATTATTAACTAAAACATCAATATCACGGAGTGATGCTGGCAATTGCTGTATAGCTTGGTTAATAGCCATCCGATCAGTAACATCAAGTTGAACAAAGTGAAATTTATCCCCTAATTCCTCTTTTAATTTTTTTAATCGTTCTTTACGGCGTCCAGCAGCAATAACACTAGAACCATGCTGAATGAATTTTCTAGCGATTGATTCACCAAAACCTGAAGTTGCTCCTGTCACAAAAACAATCATACAAAACCCCTTATTTACCGATATTGCTTTTATCCCAGCAAGTAAATGGGGTTCTGCATTTTTAGTCAAGAGATCATTGAAGAATTTCAGTAACTTTATTCTTATTCTTCAAGAATGATTTCTGGCAAAGGAAGTTGATCATTAATAATTGCATCTGCAATCCGAATTATATCTTTATCCAATGCACGATCTGCCTCCAGAGGAGAGCTGATTTCGCGTACCGCATGGTAAAACTTAGCTGTTTCAGGTGCAAGTTTACTAATATTGCCACGGAGATAAATTGCCTGACAAACTACCAGAATTGTCATTGAAACAATATTACGTAACTTCTGTTCCATCTCCAGAACATCTTGCGCGGCATGCAAACCCAAGCTCACAATATCTTGATTGTATTGCTCTGTCGCCAAAGTATGTATACCAGATGCAGCACAATCATGGCGAATTGCAGCAACCAAAGCTGTTTGTGAAAGTTGGATACCTTTCAGACCTTGGTACATACCGGGAGTTGGGCTAAGTGAATTTGGTAATCCACGGGAGAAACGGCTATCCATCATCAACGCTACAATTGCATGAAGATGATTGGCAATTAAAGCAATATCCAACTTTAATGCATCCATAGTCCGGGCAACATATTGCCCCATAAAATTCCCACCATGTAAAACATCACCATTTTCTGGATCAATCAAAGGATTATCATTAGCAGAAATAACTTCCCGCTCCAATATTTTTCGAGCTGTAGCTAAAGATTCTGGAACTATACCTAATATTTGCGGTGCACAACGAATTGAGTAAACTTCTTGTAAAGTATCATTTAGCCGGGTGATTTCTTGGTGACGCCAAGCTTTATTCGCTTGTTCTTTAATCCCTGCTAATAAATTGATCTGTGTCGAACCTTCCAATAAATTACGCAATGTACTAGCTACTGCTTTCTGTCCAGGATGGTTTTTAACTTGCTGAATTCTGGCATCATAATGTTCATGAGATGCGAGTAATGCTTCAACAGCCAATGCAATAGAAGAAAGTGTGGCTTTTAATAGTTTTTCCAGTTTAATAACTGTAACTGAACTGATACCCGACATCACCCGAGTGCCATTAATAAGAGCGAGTCCTTCTTTTGCTTGTAAGGATAACGGCGTCAATCCTGCACGTTTAATTGCCTCAGCCGCGCTAATTTCTTCGCCCATATAATTAACTTGACCAATACCACATAATGCCCGTGCAATATAAGATAAAGGAATTAAATCACCGCTTGCACCCACTGAGCCATATCGGGGAACCAGAGGCACAATATCATGGTTAAGATGATCGGCTATCGTTTGAGCGACAATTGGCCTAGTTGCAGACCAACCTTTGCAAACAGAAAGTAACACCGTAAATTGTGAAGCTCTAATACACGTTTTGGACATATAGTCCCCAGTGCCAGCAGAAAGAAAAGTTAACAAATTTTCCTGATGTTCTGAAATCTTCTCAAACGGCACAACTAAATTGGCATTTCCCCCAAATCCGGTATTAATCCCATATATCACCTCTCCTGAGTTTAATTTTTCCTCTAATTTTTCACGACCACGATTCAAAATATCTATGACACCCTTTGATATCTCTACTTTTTTCTGTTTTGTCGCAATCTGATCGATATCTTCCAGAGAGATAAAACCATTTTCATTAATAATAATGGTTGGCTGAATATCTTTAGCGGTCATTTTCATCTCCGTATAAAATAAGAATGATAATAATATATTAAAGAAACAAACTCCCTTAATGATACAAATTAGTATAAGTATAAAACACAGAAAAATAGCCACCTGAAAATAAAATTAAAATCAATGGTTCGTAAAAATTAATTTACGGAATTTTATTTAAATTGGAAGTTATGATAATGTCAAATTAATATATTTTCAAATTGAGACTATTGCTTTTAATTTTTCCATCTTATAATAAACAAGTGATAATATCATACACATTGACATAAAATTAAGTTAACCATTAACAATCAAAAAAATAGCAATTAGTTGTTTTCCTAATAAAACAAGTTAGACTGTAATTGCATCACTGTAAGAAATAAAGTTGCGGAATGTTAATCAACATAAATAAATTGATATATAATCGAGGTCATTTATGTCAAAAATAATCCAGACAGATTTTCTTAGTGAACAGTCTTACCAAATAGATAATTTCAACCCATCAACGGAGACAATAAATTTCAGTTACACATCAGGGAGAGTTTTATTACCTGTTTATAATAAATATGATACACGAAATAAACCGAAAATTTTCGGGTATTATACAGATTGGTCACAATATGATGGCAGATTACAAGGGAATCAAGATCCCACCAGTCGAGGTAGAGGAATAGATTTACAACACCTTTTAGATAATCCTTTCGCTTATGATAAATTAATTATTGGGTTCTGTGGAATATTAGGTGATGAAGGTGAAAAAAAGCAGCAAATTAAAGAACAAGCACCACTATTTAACCGTACCAATAATGGAGAAGTGACATTTACAGATGCATGGGGTGATTGCCAGTCTTATCAGAATTGTACTTATGCTGGTTGGCAGGATATCCAAATGCCAAGGGATTTTGATCAATCTAAAAGTATGGGCGTATTAGGTGGATTGGCTAAAATTCAACAGGCTGCAAAAGCTCAGGGCCATGACCTTATTATGTCATTCAGTGTTGGTGGTTGGACCATGAGTAATGGTTTTTATAATATGGTCAGAGATGAAACACTGAAATCTTATTTCTGCTCAAGTCTGGTTGATATATTCCAACGTTTTCCCATGTTTACTGAGATTGATATTGACTGGGAATATCCAGGAGTTGCAGGGAACGAAGGTAATATTTACGCGCCTGATGATGGTGATTATTATATTAGCTTAATTCAGGACTTAACAGCTGCTTTCAAAGAAGCAGGGCGTTCAGATATAAAAATAAGCATAGCCTGTTCCGCAGTACCAGAAAAAATGGAGAAATCAAAAATACCAGAATTATTGAAAGCCGGACTATATGGTATTAACGTGATGACCTATGATTTCTTTGGTACTCCATGGGCTGAAAAACTGCTACATCATACGAATCTCCGTAATTATCCAGAAGGTGAGAATAGTGTAGAAAAAGCGGTTGAATATTTACTAAGTATTGGTGTTCCAGCATCTGCAATCAATATTGGTTATGCTGGATATTCACGCAATGCTAGAAATACCGTTATTGATAGCTATTCTCCATTGTCTGGTAGTTATGATCCTGGCTATGTTCCGAAAAAAGATCCCAAAATTACGACAACAGGCTCGTTTGAATCAGGAACAATAGAATGGTACGACACAATATATAATTATTTGGATTTAGAAGGAAAGAAAGGGAGGAATAACTTTAAATTATATACAGATGAAATAGCAGATGCTGATTATCTCTACAATGAGGAAAGCAAATTGTTTATTTCGACTGACACCCCTCGTTCCGTTAAATCCAAGGCTCAATATGCATTGGAGAAGAACTTGGGTGGAATATTTACATGGACCGCAGACCAAGACCGAGGTTTGTTAGTCAATGCCGCAAGAGAAGGTCTTGGCTGTGAGCTAATTACCCAAAAAATAGATATGACGCCATTCTACTTCAAAGGTGTCAATGTTGATCCGGGTGATCAGGACAAGGGCGGAGATTACCCAACATGGGATGCAAATAATGAGTATAAAGCTGGCGATAAAGTCAGCTGGAAAGGTCAAAACTGGGAAGCTAAATGGTGGAATAGGGGAACCGTACCTGACGGCGCTGGAACATCTGATGATGCTTATCCCTGGATAAAAATTTAATAATTAATTAAACCCAAGCCACCAGTACAATATATGTACTGGTGGTGTTATTTCTTTCTTTAATCTGCATATATACCCGTCATCTTTCAAGTTGCTGCTTTGTTGGCTGCGTTCTCTTGCCGCCGCTCTGCAATTTGAAATTTATTGGGTATAGCATTTTAAGCACTACGTAATAAAATTCCAACAATTTCATTACCGAAGTGGACTTTTAGCTTTGTGTTTACAGTTTCTGATTTGTCATAAAATTAATATTTAATCGTGATGTAGGCATTAACTTGGTTTAGAGTTATTTTATATAAATATACAATATAGAGTGGAGGATATTTAAATAAGTTAATATTAATCTTATTTTTATTATTCCGCGCTTAGACTATTCAAAGGATTTATAAATATGTTCGAGAATGACTTTGGTGTTCGCCAGCAAGTTAAGAGAGAATTTATTTGGGAAGGGCACATGAAGGCGATTGAAAAAGCGTCTAAAATGGGTAATTTTGCTGTCAGTTTTCGGGCGGCAGGTGAACCAACTCTGAAAGCGCTTAGTAAAGGCGCTGCCGCGAAAGGACACGATATTCTTGAAAAAACAATTAAACCTAGTTCAATTAGAAAAGCATATTTTGGAGATGAAGCTTCAGATGTCATAAATAAGGTGCGGAAGGCATCTATTGAGGGTTATGTCGGTCACTGGGATAAAAAAAGTGGTCATCTTAAAGGTATATATATGAGCAGTGGTGACAGAAGAATTTATCCAATAGATTTAAACAATCTCGAGGCAAGTCTCTCTTCCTTAAAAGGAAAAGAAAACTGGGCCGCGCTGCCTTTCACTGGTGACTATGATATGCATGACATGATTAGTTTCACGACGCAACCACATTCAGTTCCATCTGCTTCATTAGAAGAAAAGAAAATAATCGATCTGATTAACCGATTTATTGCCCACGCTGATTTAAACCGGCCATTTGAAGATATAGAACATAATGTTATCAGACATGGTCCTCAGGTAAGTTATCCTGCTTTTGCTATGGACAAAGAGAGAGAAGAAGTCAAAAAACGAGGTGGGATTGTCAAAGTTGTTGCCGAACCTGGAGAGTTTCCAGTTGCTATCATCTGTAAAGGAAAATGGATAATAGCCAATGATATTTATGAATTAGAAAAGTTTTACAACAAGGTTGGTGCAAAAATGAAAGTGAGTTGGAAACCGGGCGCTGGAAATCCGGGCTTTGTTCCTAATCCTAAAAAACCGGGTATGGCAAGATTTAGTCGGAAAAAATAAACATTACTGTTAATTGTATTAGCTCAGGCCAAATCACCCTTTTAACTCATTCGTGAAAAGGGTGGTAAGACGTTTTGGATTTCATCGTACTTCTTTGTTGGCTCCGGTGACACTTGGGACGTCACTGGATATAGAAGTATTTGCTAAATCAGCATAACCTCTAACCCCAAATTTTGACTTAGCTGATTTCACAGCATCTAAAACCGCAACAGCCATAACCTCCGCTGCAAGCATACCAACAATATTCACCGATGAATCTACACCACCTGTTGTCGCTGCAAAAATAGTGTCCCCGTCACTCATGGTATGAACAGGATATATCGTCCTCGCAAGCCCATCATGAGCCATCTGGGCAACTTTTTTCATCTGACTTTTATTCATATTTGCGTTACAACAAATTATGCCAATGGTCGTATTTTTCCCCTGAGTGAAATGATGATCTTTATAATTTTCTAAAACGTAGGAAATAAGATCGATAAGGTGGCCATTTTCATCACATGCACCTGCAATAGTTTTACCATTTTTAGGGTCTCTGATTTCACCAACAGCATTTACAACAACCATGGCGCCGACTGTCAGTCCCCCAGCTAACTTAACAGATGCTGTCCCAAGCCCACCTTTCATAGCTTTATCAAAACCGGCCATTTTACCTATAGTGGCCCCAGCACCTGCACCAATATTGCCCGATGGAAAAGAATTTGTAGAAGCATTTTTCGATGCAATATAGCCCATATTAGCGTCAGGACGAACAGCAGGATCACCAAAATTTAGATCAAATATGATTGCGGCAGGAACGATAGGCACAACAGCGACACCGACATCAAAACCTTTTTTTCTTTCTTCAAGATAGCGCATGACGCCAGAGGCGGAATCTAATCCAAAAGCACTCCCTCCACTTAGCACCAATGCGTTGGTTTTCTGAACAGTATTAATAGGGTCTAAAAGCTCGGTTTCCCTTGTCCCCGGAGCAGAACCTCTGACATCAACACCACAAACAGCCCCATCGTCGAAAATAATTACGCTACAACCGGTTTGTTTCAACTCATCTTCAGCATGCCCAACTTTGATACCCGGTACATCCAGGATTGTTCCATTTGTCTTATACATAAATTACCCACCTTAATCTTTAAAGTTATTCATAAAGTATATTAATGATTTTGCAGTAAATCATAGCAAAGACGACTAAACAAACTGTGATTTTTGGCATGAATTCAGCTTGATAAACGAAGGGGGGATATTCAAGGTTAGACAGAGATTATGCACTTATGAAAAGAAAGATGGCTCTCTTCGCCGGAAAAGGAAATTTCCGGCGAGCATATTTTTCATCATTTAGTTTAAATAAGTTTTTTTAAATCTTCGAGAATAGCATCTAGCTGATCTCGGGACTGACCTGATAATGATTTGAGTGGAAAGGGAAGGCAAGGGGCGGTTACTTTGTTCAGCAACTCAGCGGCGGCTGCGGTGACCCTGAGGCTACCATGGGTTCTGAAAAGCCTCCAGACAGGCTCAAGGGCAGCCGACAACATCTGTACCGTTTTTTCATCATTATCCTTTGCTGCGCGGGTAATAGCCTGTGCAGTTTGCGGAAAAAGTCCACCTATAACAGAGAACCAGACATCACATCCCGCACAAAGACCCGTCGCCGCTGATTCCGAGCGAAACGTGGCCGGGAAGGCGGGAACGAAGTGCATTCACCCGTTGTGTAGCCAAAGACAGCTCTTGCGGCAAGCGAGCAAGTTTGAGCGAGCTGACAAACGGTAAACTGGCAATATTAATCAGTAACTCATCGTTGAATTCAAAACCTGTCGTTGCAGGATTATCATAGACACAGAGCGGCACGGATAGATGGCGGCTGACTTCTTCATAGAGTGAATACACCTCATCCGGTGTGGGGCGTTGGTAAGAAACAGGAGCCAGCATTACCGCGCTAGCACCCGCGTGCTGGGCATCTTCAGCAAGATTGAGTATATCTGCTACACGCAGCGCTCCAATGCTGACCATAACCGGTATACCGTTCGCATGTTCAACAGCTAGTCGGGCGACATGTGCACGTTCCGGCAATGTAAGATAGGCGTAGCTCCCCGTCGATCCCAGTGCGCCGACAGAATCCACTCCAGCCTCAACAAGATTTTCAATAAGCGAGATAAATGTTTTCTCATCCACCTTATTGCCACACAGCGGTGTTAAAGGAAAAGCACTCAATCCGGTAAACATTTTTTTCTCCTGTTTCTTAATAAATGAATAATTGAAGCTACCCGTGAGAATCAACTAATTATTTTTCTTCCAGACTGATGAGATTAGTTTCAATTCTAATAATAGCGGGTTCACCATCTTATGGATACGGCTTTACAAGCCTGTTTTAACGCATCCTCACGGACCCGCGATTGTTCAATTGACGGAATAACAGAAATCATTAGATAATCTTATATTGACTAATTGCCACAGGTCACCTACCCAATTATTTATGTACAAGGAATCCCATATGCGGCTATCTATTCAAACTTTATCACTCTTCTTTACATCTTTTGCTTTCCTCATTACTCCGTTTTTCACTCAAGCACATAGCAGCAATACTGCGGGTATTAACGTTGAAAAATTGCTTGAGACTGAAAAATCTTGGGATGGCGTGCCTTATCAGGGATATCCTAAAGGTACACCTCAGCTTTCAGTTCTCAAAATTACTATTGCTCCAAATACCAGCCTTGACTGGCATCAGCACCCGATACCTAATGCCGCTTACGTGCTGAACGGGGTGTTAACGGCAGAGAAAAAATCCAGTGGTGAAAAACGTCTTATAAAGGCGGGAGAGGTGTTACCTGAGATGGTTGACAGCACTCATCGCGGTTACACAGGCAAAGAAGGCGTTACTCTCTTGGTCTTCTACGCGGGGCAAAAAGATATCCCGCTTTCTAAACCCGCTGAGTAAAAATCATTCAGTCATGAAGACGAAAGAACGTGTCAGCGTTGGGATGGCCTGAATTCTCCTGTCAGCAAAAACAGCATGGATGATATTTTTGTAATGGCAACGAAAGACTTAAATGTATAAGTTTTCCGAGTTGGCTGATGAAGACATATTTAATATTGCCCGTCACACGATACAGCAGTAAGTTGTTATTCCAAGTTTAAAATGTCACTCCATTTCCATATCAGTTACACGTAGCGAAAACCTGTTGCCAAACTAAAAATGCTGGCAACAGGTTTATGCAACATAGAACTCACGGGGAGTAAGCTCAAAGATTATTCATTCTTTTTTCCCCTCTTACTTCGAGGGAAGTACAAAATAAAAAATGAATAAATCCTGACCATAATTTATTACTTAAAACACCAGCGAAAAAAACCATGGATGATAGCCAGCAGGAGTAGCAGAAAGACAAATTCTATGACGCTGACCAATAGGATCATATACAATAATAATATATTCATTGTCTAATGAATATAAGCTATAACCTCCTGAGTACTCTTGCTTTAGCTCTACCTGTAATTTTGGTTTTGTGGGAGATGGAAACGCGAGCTCAATGCCCATATAACTTTTGTTTCCAACAGTAAAAGCATCTCCGCGTACCCAATACAAATCTTTATTCAGTTGAGAAATAGTTGTAATCGCTCCAGACATGGGCGCATTAATATTGAGCACCCATTGAAATGTTGGGTCTGTAAAACTTGATATAGATTCAGCTGTTAATATAGTTACACCACCGACCACTACTCCAGCTTTCGCATGTTTATTAACAGAACCATCCCAATTATGAATATGATATGCAGCCATTTTTTAAAACCTCCAATTAAAATTAACAATTATAAATAACATTCCAAAATAGTGCTACACCTTGTACAACGTATAATCCGGGTCGAAGACCATGTGTGTATCAGAATTATGAAACCTTATTTATACTAGATCATAAAAAATTTTTTTATATTCTTATTTTTATATATGCCTCAATAATAACCATAATATTTCGACACTGTTTGTAAAATTTCTATAAATAGTGAAAATATAGATGCACAGCTTGGTTTTATTTCAATGAAATTATTTTTTCTGGTATTTTCCCCCTCAATGAAAAAGACTGCGTTGACCATTCAGGAAATATATGACTGTGATGTTCTACACATTCCATGGAACGAGTTTAAAGTTGGAAAAAATTAGTCGTGAAAATATTTTTAAAGCATATTCTTACTATAAAAAAGGGTGATAATAGTCAATTTCATAACAGAGCACCACGTAATCCGCGCTTCAGCGGGATCAATACGAGAATTGGTTTAAATGCCATCAATTGAGCTAGGTCTTAATCTAGGTTTAATGAGTAATGTTAGTTATTCGCGTCCTAAACCTGTGAGTGACAAAATAGTCGGCTACCCGAACAATATTGCTCATACCCACCATGGGTTCTGGTGTTGATGGTGGGTATGAGAGGTGCTATTATTCTCTTGGTTTTGATTAAAGAGAGGGATAATGTCTAGCGATGAACTAATAAAGCAAATCAAAGCGGTTGACTGGAATTTTGTGCGAGCCAATGGTTCGCACCATGTTTTTGAGAAATCAGGGGAACCCAGCCCGATAGTAATTCCGCATCCGCGCAAAGATTTGGCGGTCGGGACGCTCAATAAAATACTTAAACAAGCAGGACTGAAATAACTTAATTAAGCGGTTGAAAGGCCGCTCTTTAATCAAAGAGAAGGTGTAAGCATGAGATATCCTATTTATTTACATCAGGCTGACGACGGATCGTTTTCTGGTTTTGTGCCAGACGTGATCGGATGTTACTTTGCTGGTGATACCATTGACGACGCTATTAGCGATGCTCAAAACGCATTAGATACTTATTTTGAATACATGAGCGAAAAGGGTGAGGCTCCAGCACAAGCCAGAACTGTTGCTGACCATCTAAGCAATGAAGATTGCACTGGCGGTAGTTGGGCTTATGTTGATATGGATTTAACTAAATACGATGGAAAAGCCATCAAGCTAAACATTACTATGCCTCAATTTTTATTGGGTAGAATTGATGAATACGTGAACTCACATCGTGAGTATCATAGCCGCAGCGGATTCTTGGCTGAATTGGCTCGGCGTGAGCTGTCGAAACACTCGTAAGATAATTCCTCTATCAAAACCATGAAAAGCCTGCTGTTAGCGGGCTTTTTCTTTTAAGAATACCAAAGTGATATGACTATATTGGTGTTATAACCATAGTGCGCCTAATGTATATTATGTTAAATTTGGTCCGCCATTCATTTAGTTCATAACCGCCCGCAGACCACGATCAATCATACAGTTACCCCGCCCCCATATTCTTCTTGCAGGACGTTATTGTCGGCGAAAAGCGGATTGTCTAATGTTACGTAAGTGATTATGGGTGATTTTATATGCCGATGAAATGTATTTACACATTAGCCCTAGGGTAATGTACAATTTAAACGTACACTATACTCGTACATATCAGGAAATAACCATGCAAACCTATACCACCACACAGGCCAGAGCCAATATTTCCACCGTACTGGATACCGCGTTAAATGGTGAGCCTGTTGAAATCACCCGTCGTGACGGCAGTGCCGCCGTGCTGATCAGCAAAGCCGAATTCGAGGCCTATCAAAATTCCAAACTGGATGCGGAATTTGATGCCATCATGCAACGGCATGAACACACGATCAAGGCGCTGACTGACCGATGAAAACTGTCAGTCAGTTAGCTCAATATTTGCGGGAATTGGTGGACAGCTCGGATTCACCTTGTCTGAACTAATATCTCTCAGGTGATATTAAGTACATTATGTTTTTTTAATATCTCTTTAACCCTATCTTTAGGAATAGGATAGGAAGTATTACCATTTCTCCCAACCATTTTTTTAGCGGCAATCATGGCATTAATTATTGCTTCTTCTGTTGCGTTTATTGTTGCTTCATATAAAGGATCTAGTTTGTCATTTGGCATAATTTTTATTGTTTTTGCCTTATCTCTGGAGAATGCATCATTATTTGCGGTTGAAAATGCAATAAATATCTCACCGCTAGTATTTCTGGCTACACCACCTACTTTTGCAAGCCCAAGAGATACCCTTTTGGCTATTTTTTCTAATTGGTGAGGCGCTAATGGTGCATCTGTGGCTACGACGGCTATTATAGAACCCGCATCCTTTATTTTTTTCTTACTCCCATGATATATCGGCTCAAGATCCTGTATTTCTTTACCAACCGGAATCCCCGCAATAATTAAGTCATCACGATTACCAAAGTTGCCCTGAACAAGAACTCCAACAGTATATCCTCCATCTTCTTTATCCAGAACTCTTGATGAAGTACCTGTGCCCCCTTTAAATTTAAAAAGGTTCATTCCCGTTCCCCCACCGACATTACCCTCTTCTATCGCTCCTGATTTAGCACTATTCAACGCATTATATACATGTTCTTTTTTTACATGCATACCGTTTATATCATTTAATATTCCATCCCACGTTTCTGCAACCACAGGTAATAACCAAAATAAATCATCTTTTAGTGGTGATGTTAGATTGTTATCAATCATCCAGCTAATTGTTGAGTCTCTGACCACTCCAACGCTATGAGTGTTAGTGATTAATATTGGCGTTTCCAAGAAACCACTCTCTTTGACCCATTGATTGCCTGTCATATCTCCATTTCCATTTAAAGAGAATATACCCGAAAATACTGGGCTAAATTTCTTCCCCCTTGGCAATATAGCTGTCACGCCGGTTCTTATTGGGCCTTTTCTAACCTCTAGCTTGCCATTGCCTTCTATTATGGTTGAATAGCCAACTTGTACACCGCTGACATCTGTAATCGCATTATATTTCCCCGTTACGCCAGAGAACGGAATGCCTAAGTCCCTTGCTCTCATCTCATTGGCTAAAGAATTGGAAGCTATTATTGTCGATATAGATAAAATTATAATATTCAATATTTTCACAATTACTCCTTGTAATTAACTTGTAGGCTCAAGATCAGAATATCAAGATCCACAATATAATATGAAAAGGATTCGTTTTCGGCCAGTCTGTATGCCCTTTTGTATCTTTTTTCGGGATCTCGGTTAAAAAATTTCCATCACTAAATATTCAACATAAGTTAAATTGCTTACTGTCCATTCATTGTCTATACAAATGATATTGAAAACATAAAAATGAGAGGATGTATCATGAAGGCATTAGTGTTAGAGCTTCCCCGCTGTAGTCAGCGCTGTATGGATCGTTTTGAATGGTAACAGCAAAGATAGAGGAGCATCTAATAACGAAATAGCACCATAGCTGGTATACCACTGAGCGACACGCTCATTTTTGGCATCAATCAACAATGCCACTCCGCCGGCATGAGCAGCTACCAACAAACAACGCCGCCCAGCTGTAAGCAATAACTGCCCGCCAAGTCCTTGCCCCTGTACTGAAGAATCTACAGCTAGGCGGCCAAGCCGAAATACCGGTACTTCATGTCGAGCCAAACCGCGTTTAATCACTTCAGGCGCTCGTTCGTAAGCAATGGAGGCCGGGCTTAAACTGTAATAGCCCAATATCTTTTTATTACCCCCGCTAACAGCCAGGAAAGTTTTTGCTCCACCTTTCTCATGGCTCTGCCTTGCATGGAGATGTAAAAACTGATTCAGCGCCTCATCACCGCAATTAAAGGAGGTACGATCATGATATTTGCCAATAGCTTCTTCATGCCAAATCGATAGCATCATGATTGTTTCGGCAAGGCAAATGCGGCAGCCATCAATTTGTCATTGGGTGCCGGTGGGTTATCTAAAAGATCCAGAACATGCAAACTATCTCTTTCTGTCAACTCCAGCCGCTCATTCTCGTCGATAATTTTTCGTGCTACTGGCATCACATTGCGGATCACGAACTCAGTCAAGTTGGTATGCTGTAAAGCGGCTGCACGTATTAACAGCGATTTTTCTTCTGAGGCGATACGTAGCGACATACGGTCGTTAGTTTCTACTGGGATCTGAGGCATGGTTAAGCCCTCCTATTTGTACGTATTAAAATTGTACATTAAAGCGTACCGGCCAGCAAGGTATACGCAGTGAAAGTGCTATTCGAACGGATTACACAGAGTTTCTGAGTGCCAACTCTCTCCTCTCATTGAAACCAATTGTTTTTGGGAAAAAGAGTTCAGCTTTGATTAGAAACCTGAAAACGAGGCTTCCATGTTCTTGAAAATAGTTCTCGAAACAATATTCTCACTACTCTATTATCTCAATAAGTTTCGATTAAGGAAAATATCCCTATGCTACGTTCAACCATTCACTATTTTCTCGCTGCACTCAGTACATTTATGCTGATAGCACTTATTCAGAGTGTACAAGCGGCTGGATTTAGCTTGATTGATGTTCCAGCGGACGAACAGGGCCCTGAGATGCATGGGGCTGTCTGGTATCCATGCCAATCACCTGCGGGTCAATTTCAACTTGGGCCATTTACCTTACCTGGGGTGCGTGATTGTGTAGCATCTGGATCAATGTGGTCATTGGTGATTATTTCACATGGAAGTGCGGGATCGTTCTTAGGGCATCACGACACGGCAGAAGCATTGGCTGATGCCGGTTTTGTTGTTGCAGCCATCAATCATCCTGGCGACAATTTTCAGGACGTGTCCGATCAAGGACACTTACGTGTGTTTGTAAATCGTCCAAATGATATAAAACGTCTGATTGATTTCATGACTGGAACATGGCCAGAACATACGCATTTAGCATCAGGAGAAATTGGTTTTTTTGGTTTCTCTCGAGGCGGTTATACAGGTTTAGCCGCAGCAGGAGCTAAACCGGATTATGGGATGGCTGCCAATTTTTGCTTGCGTGATGATTTGCCACTTTGCAAAGAAGCTCGTGAACGAGAATTTCTGGTATTACCTAAAAGTGACATTCGTATAAGAGCTTTCGTGCTTGCCGATCCACTCAATTTGTTCTCGCAAGATGGATTTAAAAGTGTTTCTGCACCAATACAACTATGGGCGTCTGAATTCGGTGGTGATGGTGTGGTACTGAAAGATATAGAATCGATAAGAAATGCCCTGAGATTTGCTCCAGAATTTCATATTGCAAAGAATGCAGGCCATTTTTCTTTTCTTGCCCCGTGCACCATTCGACAAAAACGTGATGTACCAATAATTTGTACAGACCCGGCTGGTTTTGACCGCATAAATTTTCACAAAGAGTTTAATGATGAGGTCATTCAGTTTTTTAAAAGAACGTTACAAAACAAGACGTTTTAGTCATATTTGTACACTATTATTTTTATATTCGCGTTTGGTCGATAAATGGACCACTGTTTTCAATGGTCCGTTTCACTACTGAGCATTTTCGTACCCTTTCATCACCTTATTCTGGGCGGGTTACCCGCCCTATCCTCAGTTAATGTAATGTAAGACTTCACCTACGGCGTCAAAAAGGCGATCCAAATCAGCTCGTTCAGCATTGAACATAGGCCCGAATTGCAGCGTATTGCCGCTAAAGCGGACATAAAAACCCGCTTTCCAAAGCGCTA
This sequence comes from Photorhabdus heterorhabditis, assembly GCF_001280945.1. Taxonomy (NCBI): domain Bacteria; kingdom Pseudomonadati; phylum Pseudomonadota; class Gammaproteobacteria; order Enterobacterales; family Morganellaceae; genus Photorhabdus; species Photorhabdus heterorhabditis. The sequence continues at coordinate 129,746 of NZ_LJCS01000002.1, forward strand.
TGCTGGCATCAAAAGGACGCACAACAGCATCACCATCACGGGCCGCCAACTGAATTGCCCCTATCAAGCCACAGTTGCGGACATCAGTCACATTTGGACAGTTTCCGAGAGAATGAAGAGCGATTTCGAAGTGAGGAGCAAGTTCGGCAGAGCGCTGGATAAGATGGTCTTTATCCAGCAGTTCCAAGGTTGCTAGTCCAGCGGCACAGGCTACGGGGTGTGCCGAATAGGTATAACCATGACTGAACTCCACGGCGTGTTCCGGTAGCGGTTGAGACATAAAAGCTTCATAAATTTCACTGCTTGCTACTACACCTCCCAGAGGAATAGCGCCATTGGTAATTTGTTTGGCAAAGTTAAGAATATCTGGTGTCACTCCAAAATATTCAGCCCCCGTCCAGCGCCCCATGCGGCCAAAGCCGGTAATAACCTCGTCAAAAATCAACAAAATATTATGCTGATCGCAAATTTCACGCAAACGCTGTAGATACCCTTTAGGTGGAATAATCGCACCAGCGGAGCCACACACCGGCTCGATAATAACCGCCGCGATATTGGAGGCATCATGCAGTTCAATCAACTTGAGCATTTCATTGGCCAACTCCACGCCGCCGGTTTTCGCCATACCTGGCGTAAATGCCATACCACTCTGTAACGTATGGGGTAAATGATCTACGTCCATCAACTGCCCGAACATTTTGCGGTTATTACCAATCCCCCCCAAACTGGTACCAGCAATATTGACACCATGATAGCCAAGCACACGGCCAATCAGTTTGGTTTTCTCGGGTTGGCCTTTCACACGCCAGTAAGCTCGCGCTATTTTAACTGCGGTGTCTATAGATTCAGAACCTGAACTGGTGAAAAAGACGTGATTGAGATTACCAGGTGTTAAATTGACAATTTTTTCTGCCAGTTGAAACGATAAAGGATGACCGAACTGAAATCCTGGCGAGTAATCGAGCGTACTTAATTGATCAGCAACAGCTTTCTGAATTTCTGTTCGGGTATGACCCGCTCCGCAAGTCCAAAGACCGGACAAACTGTCATAAATCTTGCGCCCTTTATCATCCTTTAGCCATTGTCCCTCAGCTGCGACGATAAGGCGCGGATCGTGTTGGAAATTTCGGTTGCCGCTGAATGGCATCCAGTGAGATTTCAGGTTTAACGATTCAGAAAAACGGGTTTCAGACATAGCTAACTTCCTCTCACAAAAGTAAAATTTGAGTTTAGTGCCCCACCTCTATTTTCGCCAACATATTTAAATACTTTGTATTTACGCACCTATTAATTCGGCTTCAACAGAGTCCAAAAAGAACGCTGTCAGGCTTATGATAGAGACTTGAATTAGCCCCATATCGCTTTGGCTTATGTGTTTTGATGAGTGTGGTAGATTTTGCTGACAATTGTCCACTTACCGTCCACTTTCAAGAGATGGAGGAAATCGGTGAAACGGAAACCAGAAAGGTCGTCCATATCAATACGAGCACTGGCGGCGGTTCCTACAATATCGATACTAACGATGCCAATTTTCGTTTCCGGGGATGGACAGAACGTGTTGTCGATGATGTCAAAAAGCCCCTGAATCGGACCACCAACCAACGTGTTATCGTCATCAACACCAAAAATGGTCGCTTGTTCATTAAAAGCAGGTTTCATCATGTCGCTGTTAGCTTTTGCACAGCCTTCTTTGTACTTGTTTATAACTTCAACGATAGCATTGTATTCCTGAATATAGGTTGGGTTGTTCATGTAATAACTCCTTAATTTAAGGTAAATATGGATGTTGAAAACCGTAAGCCGGAATAGCCATAGCTTTTATATCATACATAAAATAAATTTATAAGTTTTAACGGTCATATTACGAGAATTTAGTACTTTCCTTGCGGTGAATCGATACTGCTCCCGTATAATGACGCATTCCCCATACCCTGTTGTACTTAATATATGTACTTAATATATGTACTTAATACATGTGTGTTGTGTAGTTACGTTTATTTTCTTAAGAGCGGCTTCTACCCTACCCTTTAATTTAATGTAAACATCTATATTATTAACACTATGGTTTATAATCAAAAAATGATCCCGATAAAAGATATGTGATGGAATTCAAAAAAACCAGTTAAGTTAAACCATTTGTGAAATAACGTAATATTAAAACCAAATTAACTGTGCTTAATTGGTTGCAACAAAGAAATAATATTATGTGAATTTACTTATATTTAACAATCGCAGGATATAAAACATGATTAAATTTATTTATACAAATGATAAAGAAAAATGGAAAGAAGAAGAATTTATTACAAAAACAGATAAAAAACCCAATTTAATTATCACTAATAAACGAGGTCGTAAGTTAGACGGATTTGGTGGTTGCTTTAATGAGCTTGGAATGAAATCTTTATTAGAACTAGATAAAGAAAATAGAAAGACCATTTTAGATAAATTATTTTCACCCGATGGAGAGTGCAAATTTACATTAGCCAGAATGCCTATTGGTGCCAGTGATTATGCGGTTTCCTGGTATAGTTTAAATGATATTGAAGATGATTATAGTATGGCACATTTCTCCATTCAAAGAGATAAACGCTTACTCATTCCCTATATAAAAGAAGCTTTAAAAAGACAACCTAACCTAAAAATATCTGCTTCACCGTGGAGTCCCCCTATATGGCTTAAAACTCATCAGGTATATAATTTTGGTAAATTAAAGAGTGATTTTCAAAGCCAGGATGCATATGCTTTATATTTCACGAAATTTGTTGAAGAATATCAGAAAGAAGACATTGCAATTGCTCAAATTCATATTCAAAATGAAGTTGCCGCAGATCAAAAGTTCCCTTCTTGTGTGTGGAGTGGTGAACAATTAAGAGATTTTATAAAGAAATACCTTGGTCCTAAATTCGAACAAAATAATATAAAAACTGAAATTTGGTTAGGCACAATTAATGCACCAGAATTCTCCAAAGAAGTTGGACAGGATTATGATGATTACGCAAACTGTGTATTGCGTGATGCAGACGCCTATAAATATATAAAAGGTGTTGGTTATCAATGGCAAGGAAAAAATGCTATTCAAAGGACAGTACAAAGCTACCCAGAATTAAAATATTATCAAACTGAAAATGAATGTGGTAATGGTCATAATAGTTGGGAATATTCCCATTATATATTTACACTTTTCAGACATTATTTAACTAATGGTGCTAATGGTTATTTGTACTGGAATATGGTGCTGCATTCAGGTGGAGAAAGTAGTTGGGGTTGGCAACAGAATAGCATGATAAGTATTCCCAAAGGAACAAACGAAGTAATATATAATCCCGAGTATTATGTCATGCGCCATTTTTCTGGTTTAATTTTACCTGATGCGGAACATGTTGAGTTAGAAGGTAATATGTCAGGAAATTCTGTCGCTTTCGAGAATAAAGATGGATCTATTGTAGTTAATGTAAATAACGCGCATAAAGAAAAACAACCACTAAATATAAATTATAACAATGATGTTTGGCATATTTGCTTAGAGCCTAACTCTATTAATTCTATTATTTTTAGCTAAGTTATTATTTGCTTGGTCTATTTTATCAGATGATTTAGATATACTGAGATATACACCATGGGAATGGCAAAAATATCTAATTAAAAACCATCCTGTTAATTTAACGGATGGTTTATTACATTAAAAATGTCATTTAACGTTTAAATTTTTTTAATAATTTTATATCTGTTCCGATATTCTTTAGGTGTTATATTATAATTTCTTTTAAACATAGAGTAAAAGTAATGTAAAGAAGAATATCCACAAATACTGGCAATTTCACTTATTGGAATAGAGGTATCTGTTAAAAGATTTTTGACTTTATCTAATTTATTATTATGAATGATAGTATGAATTGTTTGCCCAAACTCACTTTTAAAACGGCTTTCAAGATTAGAACGTGACATGCCCACAGCATCAATAACTTGTTCAACTTTTATCCCTTTACAAGCATTATGGCGAATATAGTGCATTGCCTGAATGACAGCGGGATCTTTTAATGCACGAAAATCTGTCGATTGTCTTGCAATAACTTTTAAAGGTGGAATTAACTGACGATGATATTTTTTAGGCGCATAACCATCAAGCAGCCGATGAAGTAATTTTGCAGCCTGATAGCCCATTTGTTGTGTACCTTGCACAACGGAAGATAGTCCAGTACGTGAAAGAAAACGGGCTATTTCTTCATTATCGATACCTATAACACAGACTTTATCAGGAATAAGAATATCCAAATGTTCACATGCTGCTAAAATATGTCTGGCTCTTGCATCTGTTACCGCGATAATTCCTATATTTGAGGGTAAAATTTGGAGCCAATCTTTTAATCTATTTTGTGCGTAAAACCAGTTTTCTGGCGTTATCTCCATTCCCTGATATACAATACCTTGATATTTTTCTTTTTCAACCAATTGCCGAAAAGCATATTCACGTTCTATTGCCCATCGTTTACCACTAGCTGGCGGTAAACCATAAAATGCAAAACGTTTAATACCCTTAGCTTTTAAATGATTAAACGCACTCGCTATTAAAGCAAAGTTATTTGTCGCAATATAATGCGCCGCAGGATAATGATTTTCCTGGTGATAAGAACCACCAATACCAACAACAGGAATGTCTAAGTGACTGAAAAAACGTTGAATTTCCATATCATCAAAATCAGCAATAATTCCATCACTCTGCAAGGTTTTCAAGCCATTTAATTTAGTGGTGAAATCTTCCTCAATGAAAATATCCCAATTACATTGAGATGCCTGTAAATATCCCCCTATTCCTTCTATCACTTGACGATCATAAGCTTTATTGGCGTTGAATAATAATGTTATGTGATAGCGTCTAGGCATTGTTGGTGACCTTGAAGATTAAAATTGAATATATACAGTGTGAATCATAATTATTTTTCTATTTTCAGGATTAAATTAATGCCAAATTATGAGATAAATCACACAATTAACAATAATCTTAATGAAGAAATAAAATAACACAATTGAAAAAATAGCAGTTGATAAACAAAATTTTATACACTCACGTATGTCTATGATAACTCTGTGACCAGGGTAAGTGAAAACAGCCAACAAAGAGGCAACTTGAAAGATAACGGGTATATAGATAGAGGTTGATATGCACCAGTATTTTAAGAAAATCAATAGAATTAGTTATGAAGGTAGGCAAAGCAATAATCCATTAGCTTTCCGCCACTATAATCCTGAAGAGATTATTCTGGGTAAAAAAATGAAAGATCATCTACGTTTTGCTGCTTGCTATTGGCATAACTTCTGCTGGAATGGTTCCGATATGTTTGGTTCTGGCGCCTTTGAACGTTTTTGGCAAAAAGGAGGTAATGCCTTAGAACGAGCTAAACTTAAAGCGGATGTTGCTTTTGAGTTTTTCTACAAGCTGAATATTCCTTTTTATTGTTTCCATGATATTGATGTCTCCCCTGAAGGTTATTCCTTAAAAGAATATATTTATAATTTGAATGTCATGTCCGATATTCTTGCCAACAAACAAGAGCTGACCGGTGTTAAGTTATTATGGGGAACGGCAAATTGTTTTACCCATCCGCGTTATGCTGCCGGTGCATCAACTAACCCCGATCCAAATATTTTCGCTTATGCATCAGCACAGGTATGTCAAGCCATGCAAATAACTAAAAAATTGGCTGGTGAAAACTATGTACTCTGGGGAGGACGTGAAGGTTATGAAAGTTTGCTCAATACAGATTTACGCCAGGAAAGAGAACAGATCGGTCGTTTTATGCAAATGGTTGTAGATTATAAATATAAAATTGGTTTTCAGGGCACCTTGCTTATTGAACCTAAACCCCAGGAGCCAACTAAACACCAATATGATTATGACGTAGCGACAGTTTACGGTTTTCTAAAACAGTTTGGCTTGGAAAACGAAATTAAGCTGAATATTGAAGCCAACCATGCCACATTAGCCGGGCACTCATTTCAACATGAAGTTGCGACAGCAATTGCATTAGGTCTATTTGGTTCTATTGATGCAAATCGCGGGGATGCTCAACTTGGTTGGGATACCGATCAGTTTCCCCATAGTGTAGAAGAAAATTCGCTCGTGATGTATGAAATATTAAAATCCGGTGGCTTTACAACAGGCGGTTTAAATTTTGATGCAAAAGTTCGCCGCCAAAGTATCGATATTGAAGATCTATTCTATGGACATATCGGTGCAATTGACACGATGGCCTTATCATTAAAAAATGCCATGAAAATATTATCAGACGGTAAATTAGATAAATATATCGCTCAACGTTATTCCGGTTGGCATAGTGAATTAGGTAAAAATATTCTTAAAGGAAGAATGACGCTTGATGAAGTTGCTGATTATGCAGAAAGACTGACACAAGAACCTAAACATCAAAGTGGGCAACAGGAATGGCTGGAAAATCTTATTAATCGTTATATTCATGGTTAAATGAATCGACAGATAATGGGAATGAAAGGTGGACTATGTACATTGGTATTGATTTAGGAACATCAAGTATAAAAGCGGTACGATTGAATGAAGAAGGAAAAATCATTGATATCGCGAGTGAGCAGTTATCAATTTCTCATCCACATCCACTTTATTCGGAACAAGAACCTTCAGAATGGTGGCATAAAACTGAGATAGTTATTCAAAAATTATCTCAAAGAAACTCCCTTCAATCAGTGAAAGCCATTGGCTTAACTGGGCAAATGCATGGCGCTGTTTTACTAAATAAAAATTATCACGTTTTGCATCCAGCGATTCTCTGGAACGACAGACGTTGTACAAAAGAATGCGAAGAAATTATGCATCTTGTTCCTGATGCACAAGAGATTACAGGTAATATAATGATGCCTGGTTTTACGGCACCTAAAATAAAATGGATAGCCAAACATAAACCAGAAATTTATACGGAAATTGATAAGGTTTTATTACCGAAAGATTTTTTGCGGTTTAAAATGTGCGGTAATTTTGCAACAGATATGTCTGACGCCTCAGGTACAATGTGGCTTGATGTTGCCAAAAGAGACTGGAGTGATAAGTTACTTGATGCAACTGGATTAAATCGTTCTCATATGCCCTATTTATTTGAGGGTAATGAAATAACGGGTACGTTATTACCTGACGTGGCTAAACGTTGGGGAATGCCAATTGTACCGGTTATTGCCGGCGGAGGAGATAATGCTGCCGGCGCTTTAGGTGTCGGATTATACCGATCTGGGCAAGCAATGCTGTCTCTTGGTAGTTCCGGGGTTTATTTTGTTGTGAATAATGGGTTTTATTCTTCACAAAATGCAGTACATAGTTTTTGCCATATTCTACCTAATTCATGGCATTTAATGTCTGTTATGTTGAATGCGGCAAATTGTCTGGATTGGGTTGCAGAAATAACGCATCATTCTTCAGTATCGATTATGCTAGACACCATTGAATCTCAGACAGATATTAATATCGCTTCTCCTATTTTTCTCCCCTATTTATCAGGCGAAAGGACACCACATAATGATTCAAATGCTAAAGGTCTATTTTGGGGATTAACTCATCAACATAAAAGAATCGATTTTTGTCGAGCGGTATTAGAGGGAATTAGTTTTGGTCTGGCTGATGGTATAGATGCCCTTCACAAAGTTAAGGCAGGAGTGACACCAGAGAAAATTACCTTGATTGGTGGTGGTGCTCGTAGTCCATATTGGCGGCAAATGTTAGCGGATGTGACCGGGCAAGTTTTAGAATTTAGGTTAGGAGGTGATGTCGGGCCAGCATTAGGTGCAGCTCGTTTGGCACAAATTGCTCTCAATCCATTTTTATCGTTAAAGGAACTACTACCGGAATTACCTTTAGAACACGTAGTGCGGCCCAATGAGAAACATTATGAAATTTATCAAGAAAGAAGACAGTCATTTAGTAAAATTTATCAGGCATTGAAATCGATTTATCTCCCGGAACGACATAATGGTACGACATTCTGACATCATTGCCGCTCACTTATTGAGCTCAGTGAATCGACTTGGGTAATGAAAATGTATATATACCCAATAGATTTCAAATTGCAACGCAGCCAACAAAGCAGCCGCTTGAAAGATGAAGGGTATAAATCGAATCAAATACTGGTGTAATCATTGGGCGATATTCTGGAGAGTAACCAAGAACCCTAACTAAACTGTATTAGTTCAGATAAGAGGTGTCTGTTTCATCAAGCTGGTTGATATTCCACATCGTCTGTTGCAGTGAACTTAATGAATAGCTTCTCTCTCCATGTTGATTTTCTTCCACTTCTTCTGACTGAGTCGGCTTCCCTAATTGAATATCCTGAAAAAAAACAATTCTTGGCTGCTTAAGAAAGTCTGATACTTTCAGGTTCAAACCAAATTGCTCATTAATTTCAGCAATCAGCCTTACCGCAGATATGGAACTCGCCCCTGATGCATAAAACGGCCTATCTCCGCAGGCTGTCACATGTTGTCTAAATCGCCCCAGCAATGTACTGTCTGGCTGAAATGTTCCTGTCGTTAACGGTGTAAACTTTCTATAAAGCTCTCGATTTGTGATATCCAAATGGCCGTTCGTATCAACAGCTTTCTGCGCCACTTCAATAATCATTTGGCATACAACAGCCACATAGTCACGGTTAAAAATAGTGGTGTCGTATGTTATACAGACAGAAAAACAGGCATGCTCTTTTGAGAACAGCACATTCAGCGGAAATTTAGATCCACCAGCAGATATCACTTCCCATGCAAGTGTGGCTAATTTATTTTTCGATTTCTCGGCAAAGCTGGTAAAAATATGAAATGGATTTTCTCCTCCCCAGCCTTTTTCCAGCATACCTTTGCGCAATGCCTGAAACGGATAATGTCCATATTCAAGAATATCGATAGTCTTTTCTAACACTATTTCTATAACATCAGTGAATCTTGTCGCTTTCGACAGATCGAGCGGAAGGAATGTCGTATTAGCAAAACATCCTATACCTTCATCTTCTTCCTGACGGGCATTGGTCACTGTTCCCAGGAGAACTTTATCTGAATGTTGTAGTGATGAAATAACAATCGCAAGGCAGCTGTTGAGAAAAATTGCCGGAGTAGCGCCCTCTTCCTTGCAGAATTGGGTTATTTTATCTGACAGTTCCTGAGTGAATATTAAATCGTAGCGCCAGTCTGACGAAGGTGCATCTTTAGATTCAGGTGCTTTGAATCTAATTGCTTCATATGAATGTATTGACTGATACCAAAAGTCAAAAAGTGAGTGCTCAATTTCTTTGTTAGGTGATGAGTTTAACCTGACAGCAGGTGATTTGTCGTGCCCTTGAAAAATAAGGTCGAGATCTGTCATCAATTCTTCAAGCCCTTGCTGGTCAATGAGAATATGATGAAAAAGCAGTGCAAGTTCAATGCCAGCGTTTTCCAGATAAAATAGCCCAATCCGAAATAAAGGATCGTCATCGACCTTAATAGGCTGTTGGAGATATTTCAGTAACGCCTGCTCTCTTTTCTCTTCCTGATTAAATTTATATTGTTCTATTGTCGCGTTTTCGGCAGTAAAAAATGTCATGCCTTGATCAAACGACAATTTAGAAAAAATATTTGGATGCCGTGCTATCCACTGATTTAGTGCGCTTAATATCTTGCTTATATCATACACACATTGTATCGACACCTTGACCGGAATTAAGTACTTCGTGTGGGTCTCATCTAATTGAGAGGCCAAATGAAAATTTTGTTGGTAGCTATTAACTGGATAACGCGTTGTATCGTACATAAGCATTCACATAGTTTGTTTAAGAATGAGTTGTGCCACCCTCAATACAGAGGGTTTTATTTTCTTGATTTTGTTTTTTTATGTTAATGCGGACTGATACATACATTTACTATATATTGCAGTATCGTCTATTTCTCCAGATGGTAGCCTTCGTTCGCATTTTAGAATGCCTTCTAGTTGATAATTATTTCTTTCTGCGACCTTCCGACTTTCCATATTACAAGCTGCCATACGAATTTCGATTCTTTTGGCTTTAAGATTTTCGAAAGCATATCTTTCTAAGAGTTTCACACCGTCACTGACATAGCCCAAGCCTACAGCATCACGACATAGCCAATATCCCATTTCGAAGAATGGGATTGATTTATCACGGACAATAAGCCCCAGTGCGCCAAGAAATCGATTATCAGCTAACCGAATAATGGAAAATCGCAATTCACTTTCACATTTATTAAAATTTTCCACCGCTTCCTTCATATTCTCGATAAAACTTTCTTCATCCGTGATGGCTTTTACCCAAGGCATATAACGAGAAAGGTGCTCTCTATTTTCTTTAATTGCGGAATACATTGTGTCAGCAAGGTCGATTGTAGGTTCAACCAGCATAATTCTTTCATTTTTCAGCATAATCAGCTCTCCCTTTCATCATCCTTTAGCAATGATACCGCTTGCAGTCGCACATAAACCGCCCCTCTCGCTATAGAGATGTGCTGACGCAAAAATCATTGTCCGAGTTTTTCTGTCTATCCGTGCTTTCACATGACTAAACTGACCGCGAATGATCTGCATCATTTTGATATCAAGAGCAACGACACCAGATGGTGTGCAACCGAATCCAATAAATCCAGAGATGCCAAGAGCTGATTCTAACCCATTAACACCTGAAAGTTTCTATGAATAACAATTTCATAATGTAATTACTTCATGAAACTAAGCAGTTAGCAATAATTAGCTTCATACTGAAATTGTGATGCAAGATAAAATCTTGCTTGATATTTTTCCTCTGTTTTCTTCTTTTTTTGTGATATTAGTCACACTAAGAATTAATATTAATAATAAATTTCCCATAAATTAACATATGGATAAAATATGCCGTTCATTATGGCGCATAGCCAATATAATTTTTTCGATCTTAAAAATATTTAATATATCACATGGGAATAAATGAATGATCTTTATTTAAACAACTGTGGCTTTCTGTACATATTTATCAGCATTAAATGCTGCCTAATTTGATGATAATGATTCAAACAGGTATTTCATCAATCGAATGTGTATAAGTTTAACAAGTAAAAATTAAATTATTTGAGTTAAATGCTCTGTTAGTATTTCCGTTAAAGTAGATCACCAATCAATGAAAAAACATTATCGTATTATTCATAGACCTAACAATGAAATATTCTTTTCCCTAAATCTTTTTATTTTCTTAATTTAATTCTGATCACTTTTGCTTAGATCAGAAAAACCCCAAAATTCAGGTTTTTTTCTGGCAGTTAATTCTGTTTGGAAATTTCTGTTTTTTACGTGGGGACCCTCCTGCCACCACAAACTGCCTTTATATGCTACTGCTGATATATGCAGTTGTCAATTTATTAAACCAGGTGGTATTTATGTAGAAGCATATTATTGATTTGATTTATTAGAATAACGAATAACTTTAAAACCTAAACTCCTGTTTATTTATTTCATCACTATTACTGATAATTTGAACATAATAAGCTTATTTAATAAAACGATTTTTAAGTGCCTTCAATAAGCCCCCGCCAGTTCTATCATAATGAGCAAAGGCTTTTTAGACAATTTAGGGAAAGCGGTGTTTTCGTACCTTGCTTTCCCTCTATATTATTGATGATTTACGCCATTGTTACTTCAAATGTCTTTTCCAGCGACTTTAGCAGCATGGCGATGGTTTTATGTCTGAAAACATCCCTAATCCTTACTTTCATTTGATCCGGCATTTGAGCATTCATCTTTGCAACCAACCGGACAACGGATAAAGAGTTACCACCGATGTGAAAGAAATTATCATTGATGCCTACCCGCTCTACACCCAATACTGCTTGCCAGATTTGACACAGCTTACGCTCTATCTCTTTCACGGGTGCCTCGTAGTCACCATTTCTGACTTCTCCCTGCGCCGGCAAGCCTTTGCGGTCCAATTTGCCGTTTATCGTCAACGGTAACTTTTCCAGCGTAATAAACATATTCGGAACCATGTACTCCGGCAAAACCTTCACCAACGCATCACGCAGGCTCGATTCTGATTGCCCTTTTCCCGGTGTCGGTACGATATACGCAATTAAGTGGCTACTCGCTCCATTTCCATGGGCAATTACCACTGCCTGCTGTACGTCGTCTAGGTCCATCAGCGTATTCTCTATCTCTCCCGGTTCGATCCGAAATCCGCGGATTTTTAGCTGGCAGTCATTTCTTCCCAAATATTCCAGCTCACCGTCACCTCGCCAGCGAACCAGATCACCCGTTTTATAGAGTCGTGTATACCCTTTTTCTTTGTCATGTTCATCGGCAAAAGGGTTTGCGACAAATCGTTGAGTACTTAATTCCTCACGAGAGCCAATCCAATACCACCAAGATAAAGCTCTCCCGGCGCGCCCAATGTTAGAACTACACGAGCCTTCGTATCACGCAGCATAAACTTGGCTCGTTCTGGCGATACCGGCAGCCTTTAAAATCATCCACATTGCATTTGCTTGATAGGATATCCTGATCACTGCTTTCACGAGCCGAGTTGTTAACTGCCATTATTTCATCCTTAGACAATATACCTGTTATCTTTCAAGTTGGCGGCACTCACTCACCCCGGTCACAGAGTTAGCTATGCTCCCGGGGCTCCCGGGAATTTGCTCCCTAGTCGTCGCGATGTATCTTGAAATCTATTGGGTATAACTTAAATAAATCAAACCTTTAGTTATAACAAACATGAAAAGCTAGAATAATCTAGCTTTTTGAAAATATTCATAATTCTGTATTACATTAAACATGCTTAAATTAGAACTGGTCTTATTCGCTCATATTTGTTTCAGAATGCAATTGTGCCGTCAATACAGGTAACGGCACTTCCGCCTACAAAAATCTTGCCTCCACGCTGAACGAGCGATAACAACCCTTCACGACCCAGTTTTGCACCCTGTGAAGAGATCACGGCCACACCTTCTGGTGGCATAACATGATGGTGACGCATAAACGCCGCAACGCTGCCATTTCCACTACCACAAACCGGATCTTCATTTACACCACAAGCAGGGGCAAAAGAGCGAACTTCAATGTGCGCCTCCATGCCTTCCGGGTACGAACCATAGATACAAATTCCGGTGCAATTCATTTCAATGTCGTGAGCTTTTAAGCGGCTGAAATCGGGCTGTGCAGCGAGCACTGTTTCTGCATCAGGAGTACAGGCAACTATCCATCTGGCACCAACATCAACTAATGCTGGCGTTAATTCATCATTGATCGAACAACTAAGAATATCTTCAAGGCGACTGATTTGTTCTCTGCTAAGTAACGTGATTTTCGGATCTGGTAACTCAAATGAGATTGACCGTTCACCATTTTCCATTTCACTAACATTTAGGGTAATCAAGCCTGCGTCGCATTCCTGAATTAAACGCCCATCTGTTACTGAGATAACGCCAGCTTCAAGCAATGCATGTGCGGTACCAATAGTGGGATGACCCGCAAAAGGTAACTCACTTCCTGGTGTAAATATACGAACCCGATAATCAGCCGCCGAATCTATTGTTGGAAGGACAAAAGTGGTTTCGGAAAGATTGGTCCAACGGGCGATACTTTGCATTTGCTCCGTCGAAAGCTCAGAAGCATTCATAACAACCGCAACGGGATTTCCTTTAAATCGTTTTGAAGTAAAAACGTCAACTTGTTTAAAAGGTACACTAGACATAGAATTTCCTGTTTTTCTGAATTAACTTAAACCCTGACCCCAAAAAGAATAACACAGTAGTCAGTCTCATATTTATATGGTTTCATGCTACTCTGAGTTTCCAGATAAATACAGAACTATACCCAATAGATTTCAAGTTGCAGGGCGGCGGCAAGTGAACGCAGCCAACAAAGCAGCAGCTTGAAAGATGAAGGGTATAAAAATTTAGGTTTATTCGACAATAAAGATAGCGAAATAACAATTTATTATTTCGCTACTGATACGAAGTACTATGATTCAGTTTTTCTTTCTGAGCTCAGAAAACAATTTATCTGTCTCATTTGCCAAGATCCCTCCGACCAAAGAGATCGGGCTGTAAAATGATGATGCTCTTTCCGCAATCTCCTGCGCAGAAATATCAATTTGGCGTATACCCATATTACGAAGGCCACTGATAGACGTCGCCCAGATCACTTCCCGAATACCCGTCCAGACCAAGGCGCTCATGCACATTGAACAAGGCTCTGCTGTGGTATACAGTGCAACATTATTCCATCCTTGGTTGCCATATAAAGTAACATAGTGATTTATTGCCTGAATTTCTCCATGCAAAATGGGATTCTTTACCCATGAATTCACACCACGACTTAATATTTCCCCGCTGTTCCTGTTAACGATTACCGCACCAAAAGGATATTTAGCGCTCTTTTTAGCTTCTTCTATTGCTTCTCGCATATATTTTTCATGTTTGGCAATCTCCTGTTCTGATAATATATTATTTGTAAACTGTGTTTTATTTTCACCCGTTTGTGTAACAAAAGATATATTGGCACTCATAATGTCAGGCATTGCCAATAATTTTCTTCTGGTTTTATTCATGATTAATCCTTTTCTTGGTTATCATTTTATCGATTTTCTATTTCAATAGGATAAATTACAGTTTGAGTAATATTTTCCGATTATTCCATCATTTAAAAAACAACAACATAGTTTTATGTTAATTTTTTATCTGATATATAAATCATTAATATTGACGAGTAAATTACATAAAAAAGAAAATTATTAAGTAACTAATGTGATGTTTATTCTTGCTTTTATTAATATCATAACCGTCACACCCTTTTTTTCAGATATTATATAAATCAAGCCCGGTCGGTATTTGCCCGCGACACACAGGAGCACGATTTTGGATTTTGGTAACGTTCAATCCCGGAATTCGGACAAGTGGTGTTATTTTTCCCTCACTTTGGTATATTTGGTATAACTTTGAAGTTAGAAGCATGCTTATTGCTCGTTAGTATCTATTCTTTGAGCATAACTTGCCACAGATTCACAAGCTCCTGCTTACTCCGATATTATATAACTAGCAGATTTATCCCATGCTAGCTGATCTCATCAGAGCATAAGCACTCAAACAAAAAGGCAATAAGATGTACACAAGTTTACTAACCTTGGCTGACGATACATTCTGTCTACGTTTGCAACGCGCCGCAAGGATGTGGCGTAAGGTATCTGATGAGGAACTGAGCAAACTAAATTTATCCGAAGCGACAACAACTCCGCTCTGGCTGATTAATAAACTTGGAGAGGGTCTGCGCCAACGCACCTTAGCCGACCATATGGGGCTTGAAGGACAATCATTAGTCAGGCTACTCGATCAGCTAGAAGGAGCCGGGTTACTGATCAGGCAAGACGATCCTACCGATCGTCGCGCTAAGGCGCTTTACCTCACTGATGAAGGACGTAATTTAGCCGAGCAAGCCGAAATTGTCGTAAGAAATATCCGAGCTCGATTACTTGATGGTGAACCTAACGAAAATCTGGCCATTGTTGATCGCGTTTTTGACAAGATTATCAATGCAGCCAGTACGGCTAGTGAAACCAGTGAATAAACGAGTACGGATCTGACGAGATGGACGCCTCGAGTAAGCACCCTATGCAGCAAAATGGAGAAAAAAATTCATTTAACCCACGAGAGCGTCCATCGTACACCTAAATTCAGCGCGCAAATTTATATCAACGAAATCCTCAATAACACAGCTTGCGATTAGTTCGCATGAGATCTATTATCATAATCAGATAAGGTCCATTTTGTTATCTTGTTTCGTTATGCGAGCGGAGTCACTACATGTCCGAATTATCTGACACTACCGGTATCATCAATCAACAAAAAGAAGTATCCCCCGCAAACCCAAATTATAATCTGATCGAAAATCTGCTTGATCCAGGTAGCTTTTCAGAATTGGATGCGCTTGCAGAACATGACTGTATTCTCTTTAACGCAGATCAAAAGAAAATACCCGGAGACGGGATATCTACCGGATATGGATTCATCAATAGCCGTCCAGTGGTTGTTTATGGTCATGACAATCAGTTTATGGGAGGCAGTTCCAGCCGAATTCATGCCGTAAAGATATGCAAAGTCATAGAGTTAGCTTTACGTACTGGTATGCCGATCATAGCGCTGAATCAATCATCTGGCTTACGCATACATGAAGGCGTTGATGCCAACTCTCAATTCAGTTACGTATTTTATAAAACAGTACAAGCTTCCGGCGTTGTCCCTCAAATATCATTAATACTCGGCGACTGTATAGGCGGAGCGGCTTACACACCAGCACTCACTGACTTCATAATAATGATTGATAAACAATCTACTTTATTTTTAACCGGTCCAGCGGTCATTAAACAAGCGACCGGAGAAAATGTCAGTAAAGAAGATATAGGCGGTGGGTTAATGCATGCAAGTCAGACCGGGCTGGCTCACTTTCTGGTCGATTCAGCGTTGGAGGCAATATCTTTAACACGACATCTATTATCCTATCTTCCCCAGAATAATGCCGAAACGCCTATCGTTATCTCAGATTCTACAGCGAGGCAGCGAGAAACACCCAACATTGAGGAAATTGTACCTCATGACAAATCTCTTCCTTTCGACGTCAAGGAAGTCATTGCAGAAATAGTCGATAAAGAAACTTTCCTTGAAATACAGCAATTGTATGCTCGCAATATCATTACCGGTCTGGCTCGCTTGGGTGGACATGTCATCGGCATTGTCGCTAATCAATCTAATTGGTTAGCGGGCTGTTTAGATATTGATGCTTCTGAAAAGGCCGCTCGTTTTGTCCGTTTATGTGATGCGTTTGGCATCCCCTTACTGACATTAGTTGATGTACCGGGATACTTACCGGGAAAACAGCAGGAACAAGGTAACATAATAGGCGCTGGCTCTAAGCTTATGCACGCCTATTGTGAAGCGTCGATCCCTAAGATTGCCGTGATATTGCGTAAAGCATATGGAGGAGCATATCCAACACTAGCCAATCGGGGAGCCACGGATTTCATTTATGCCCTGCCTGATGCCGAAATTTCTGTCATGGGGCCAGAAGGCGCGGTCAATATCATATTTCGTAAAATTGTTGCGGCTACTCAAGAACCAGAAAAACAGCGAGAACTTTTGATTACAGAATATCGTCAAGCCCACGCTAGCGCTGCATATTCTGCAAAAAAAACCTACATTGAAGGACTGATCCCCGCTTCTCATCTACGTAACCGGCTTATTTCAAGTTTCAGAATATTAAGAGACAAAATAAGTGGTCATCCAGCCAGACGGCATTCGAACATACAACTATAAAGGAATTAAAATTATGGCAATTCCGCGTGATCGACACGATGACTATAGTCAGGCATCGGTAAGCCGACGGTTATCCTGGCTTTCCGAAACAACCGGGCAATCTTATCCCTATATTGCAGGCAAAACCATGGGACCCGAGTTAGCTCAAGGAACCTGCGAAAACATGATTGGTTACGTTGGGGTTCCTCTAGGCATAGCGGGCCCGCTTCTGATCAATGGCATATCAGCCAAAGGAACATTTGCTATTCCTTTGGCAACGACAGAGGGCGCTTTGATTGCTTCTTTTTCAAGAGGAATGAATTTAATCAGTGATAGCGGAGGTTGCCAAATACTGAGTCAGGAGAATTCCGTTCAAAACACACCAAACCCCGCATATCGCTTTTTGGGCGACGCTTTGACAAAAGTCTCTGCTGTTGTATTACACCGATCTGAGGATGCGCTAAAATTCGCCAACTGGCTGCAAGAGCACATGTCGCAAATCTTAATAGTTGCCAACAACACCAGCCGTTACGCTCGGCTGTTAGAAATTTCCCCGCTCTTTCAGGGTAATTTAATCGGATTAGCATTGACCTACCAGACAGGTGACGCAATGGGATTAAATATGGCGACTAAGGCGAATG
The DNA here is from genome assembly GCF_001280945.1 of Photorhabdus heterorhabditis. NCBI lineage: Bacteria > Pseudomonadati > Pseudomonadota > Gammaproteobacteria > Enterobacterales > Morganellaceae > Photorhabdus > Photorhabdus heterorhabditis. The sequence goes on from NZ_LJCS01000002.1 coordinate 147,688, forward strand.
AGGCCGTTTGTCGTTATATTCAGGAAGCGTGTCCCGAACTTATTTCACACTATTTCAATACCTTAGGGGGAGATAAACGTTTTGTCAGTGATCAGGCTAAAGGCCGATATGTTGCCGCGAGTGTCCGAATACCTCACAGTTTGGTAAAAGAACGATTACGTACAACGCCATTACGCATGCAACAATTTCTATTAGCATGTAACACATTACTTGCACAACGCGGAGCCACAGCGCCAAACATCCATGTCGCTAATGCGTTAACCGCAATGTTTATCGCCTGTGGGCAAGATCCGGCTTTTGTTACCGTCTCTTTTAAAAATGCCTGCACGCATTTTGAAGTACTTGATAACGGAGATCTCAACGCCAGTTTGACCATCCCCAACCTTATCGTTGGCGTGGTCGGCGGTGGAACTAAACTCCCCATCCAGCAAGAATGTCTCAGCATGATTGGGTGCACTCACGATGCCCGTAAATTGGCTGAAATAACAGCAGCAGTTGCACTGGCGGGTGAAATCTCCGTTGCTGGCGCGGTAAGTGCGGGAGAATTCACCCGTGCCCATACCGTATTGGGTCGTGGCTTAAACCCGACCAAGCCAACTGAATCATCCGAGGATACATCGTTATGATCCGCCATGTACTTATCTGTTGCAGAGGAGAAATCGCCCTGCGTTTCATACGTACATGTCGGCTAATGGATATTAATACCACCGTGATTTACAGCGCGGATGATGATAATGCAGAATTTGTTCATGCTGCTGATCAAGCGGTAAGAGTTGACGCCTGGATACCTGAAACGCTTATCACGACGGTGATTAACGTCGCGCTATCTTGTAAGGTAGATGCCGTAGCACCGGGATATGGCCCTCTCGCAGAAAACGCTGATTTCGCTGACGCCTGTGCTAAGGCCAACTTAATTTTTATCGGTCCTAATAGCGCAGTTATCCGCCAGACAGGTGACAAAATTGCTGCTCGCGCAGCGGCAGAACGGGCTAAAATTCCTATTATTCCGGGCATGCAAATTGATGCCGATGCTAATGCGGCAATGATTTTGGCAAATAATCTGGGTTATCCCCTGTTGATTAAAGCCGCTCATGGTGGCGGCGGACGTGGGATTCGAGTGGTAGATCAACCGGAAGACTTTATCACCTCTTATGAGGAAGTCAGGCAAGAGGCTCTACGGGCATTCGGCAACAATCAGGTCTATCTTGAGAAGTTCCTGGGAGAAGATATCCGCCATATAGAAGTTCAAATACTGGCTGACCAATACGGAAAAATTTTACATCTTGGAACTCGTGAATGTAGCGTGCAACGCCGACGGCAAAAAATTGTTGAAGAAGCACCCGCTCCCGGACTGACAGAAATGCAATATGAAAAACTTCATAACGCTGCGTTGGCGGTTGCTCATCAGGTAGAATACGACAGCGCCGGCACGGTTGAATTTCTGCTTGATAAAGAAGGACATTTTTATTTCATTGAGATGAATGCCCGCATTCAGGTTGAGCATCCGGTTACAGAATCTATAACCGGCATAGATATCGTTGAACACATGATTTATTCCGCGGCAAATCAGCCTTTGACACTGACTCAGCAGGACATTCATTTCTCAGGTCATGCAATGGAATTTCGTATTTGTGCGGAAGATGCCCACGGGAATTTTCTACCAAACGGTGGGGAAGTGTTGGATTATCGTATCCCGGAAGGACCGGGTATACGTGTTGATTCAGGGATACATCTGGGCGCTAAGATGTCGCCTCTGTTTGATAGCTTATGCCTCAAGCTCATTGTTTCCGGCGCCAATCGTGAACAAACTTTAAAGCGGTCGCGGCTGGCGCTGGATGAACTGGTTATTGCGGGTTTTAGTACTAATCTCGCAGTACATCGTTGGTTAATAGACAACCAATCATTCAACCAAGGCAATTATGATCTTTCTATCGGTAAAACAATCGAAAATACCCATTCCCTACCCCAGCGGAAAGCTCTGGCAATGCATGCAATTACCGCTTTGGTTCTACATTTAAATCTTATTCCTGATGTGCAAACACATTCGGATACACATAAACCAATATCACCATGGATTCAACGAAATAGCAGTTGGAAATAATAATAGTTGGAAATGAGTCAACAGGTACGCCATAAATTCCTTCATATTAAGAGGACTGCATATGCGTAATACAGATCCAAGCTCTGTATCATCAACAATAGCAACATTGCTAAACGGTGTCGTAGAAGGTGAATTGAACCAAGTCAGGACAACAATTCATAGCCTTGGTTCGCATCTTTACCAAGCGCAATGGAATGATATTCAAGGCATTTCATGTGAACTCAAGTTAGAAGATGTGCAACATATATCAAGCGATACAATACGATTAAGAATAAAGATTGACGGTATTCGAGAAACGATTTTATTAAAACGCAATTCATCAAATGACTTTCTTATCGACTATGCGGGAAGCCATCGAGCAATAGCTTTAAGTATGGGGAATTTATGGAAAAACAAATCCATTAAGCCTTATCAAGATAGCAATATATTGTCATCCCCTATGCCAGCCAATGTATTAGAGATTCTCGTCTCTGAAAACAGTGTTGTAGAAGATAAACAACCGTTATTACGTATAGAAGCCATGAAAATGGTTATAACACTTTACTCTCCAGGAAAATATTTAATCCAAAAAATAGATGTGGCAGTGGGAGAAAATGTCAGTACCGATCAGGTACTCATGACTTTCAATCCAGTTAGATAAATATTTAATTATTTTTAAGACTTATAGCGTGAATAAGACTTTTATAAACAGGAATTATCATGAACTTAGAATCTAAAATCGTTAGTTATTGTGATAGTCTTAAATATTCCTCAATTGATCACAATACCCGAGAAATCGGCAGCCACTGCTTACTTGATATTATTGGTGTTTTATTAGCTGGCACCCGTGACCCCGGCGTTGAACTATTGACTAAAATAACCGAAAAATGGGGAGGAAAACCAGAAAGTCGAGTAGTTGGGCGAATATTAGCTTTACCGGCTCCGGCCACAGCAATGTTAAACGGAGCGGCTGCCAGAGTGCTAGATTTCGATGATGTTGGCGACTCACTCGGAACACATCCCAGTGTGGCGATATTACCCGCGTTGCTTGCTATTGCCGATTCCCTTGATCGACCAATATCGCGTGAACAATTCATGACTGCCTATATTGCAGGTATGGAACTTTCTCTTAGACTTTCAAGGGCGCGTAAGGAAACATTACTTGAAAGTGGCCGGTATGACCTGTGTAAAGTTATTGCAGCAACAGCGGCCTCAGGAATGTTATATGGCCTGACAGGAGATCGACTGCATAACGCACTTGGGATTGCATATACATCCGCATTGGGTGAAACACAATGTATGATAGACGGTGCCTCAACCGTTTTTTACCAACAAGGCTTGGTCGCATCCCATGCAGTGAAAGCGGTAATATTCGCTGAACAAGGTTTTACCGGGGCAAAACAATTTCTCAGTGGACGCTGGGGCTATTATAGCGCCTTTGAACCTGGTTCAAATCTTGACTCAATTATTGACGAATTAGGCACAACCTTTGTACTCGATCAATTAATCGCATTTAAACCCTATCCTACTTGCCGCCCAAATACCTCAGCCGTGGCGTTAATAAAAGAAATGCTAAATGGTCAACAGATTGATATTAATGAAATAGAGCGTATAGATGTTCTTACCAACCAACAAATATTTGATCTCGTTGGCTCGCCAGTAGAACGAAAACAAGTACCACAAACCGTAGTCGAAGCCCGTTTCAGCCTCGCGTATAATATTGCGTCTGTACTCACAACAGGGGATTTATTTATTGATGATTTCACGGAAAACGCCATTCGTCGCAAGGATATCATTGATTTAAGTAGAAAAATTTATCTCAGAAGTGCAGCCGAATGTGAAATACCTGAATTAGGCACACATGGAAAAATCAAAATTATTATTCAGTTTAAAGATGCGACCCAACTTAAAGGCGAAGTTTCTTATGCAAAAGGTAATGCCAAAAACCCAATGACGCTTGAAGAGTTGATAGACAAGTTTAAAAAATGTGTGGTTTATTCCCAAAATGCATATATTCACAAAAATATTTCAGCAATATTAGATTGGATTTTAGATCGCGAAAATCATAATCCAGATTATCAAATGCTTGCTAACGTATTATTCCCAAGATAAAGGGATTTAACCGCTATTCTGGTATGGACATATAAATTTATTATTAATGAGAGTTACTTTGTGTTTTATATAAGAATGTAGCCAAATATTAGAACCAGTAACTCTCAAACTTTATTTTATTTAGAAATTAATAACCAATGATTATCACTTAATTCAGTTATTTATACAGAGCTTATTAATTAACTTCTTTAATGGGTATTGATGAATATATTGTGGCGCCACCATTCGCTATTTGATTAAGTAATTCATCCTGACGTTTATAAGCGACTGCAATTGAACGCTCCTTGATATGTCCATATCCTCTAATATTTTCGGGTACTTCCGCCCACTGGACAATCAAAGAGAGATTATCTGGTGAAACCTTTGATAATAAATCATTTAATGTATCCTTATATCTCGAAACCAAAAGCCGCTCTTCACGTCGTTCATGAGACCAGGCAAAGATGTCGAAAAAAGTGTGACGCACACATCGGAGAGCGGCAAGCCCGCGAAAAAAAGGAATAATCCAACCAGATACAGTAATTTTACGATGATACCCATTTTTTCCCAGCCACTTACCCAAGAATGGCGGTGCAAGATGAAAATTTAATTTGGGACGCCCAATGTATGATTCGGTCAAAGAATGCAGAAATTGCGGTGAACTATGCAGGCGGGCAACCTCATATTCATCTTTGTAAGCCATGAGTTTAAATAAATTGCGAGCAACTGCGTGAGCTAATGTGAAATCCCCCCAGTTAGCAGTAGCTTTTACAACAGCATTGACCTGTGCTCGATACTTTTCCGCATAGCTTTCATTCTGGTAGTCCGTAAGATAACGGCTACGAGACTCGACAACCTCACGGAGCCCCTGTTCACCGCCGCTGGCCCTGACAGATGCGGCAGGGACAACTAAGGATTGCACATACGCAGGATCAGTCGCTAGCAACCGACCACCAGCGAACGCAACTTTATTAGCAGCAACATCACCGCCTTGTAAATTAATCGCCTGCTCAAGAACTTGTAAACTTAACGGGATGACGCCTTTCTGCCAAGCATATCCCAACAATAATATATTTGTTTGTATGCTCCCCACGAATTGAGTTGCAAAATAACGTGCATTGATAGCGTCATAGCCATCTTCCCCGACTAATTCTATTAATCGTTTCTCAATATCAGAAGTGTCTATTTTGAGGTTTCTATCACGAACCATTGAACCTGTCTGCATTTCATGAGTATTGGCAATGATTTTAGTTTGTCCTGAACGCAGAGCATTTAATGCCTCATCCTCTGAAGCAACAGTTAAATCCGCAGCGATTAAAACGTCGGCACATCCTCGTTCAATACGATGCTGATGTAATATATGATCTTTAGCACCAATGCGTATGTGACTAAAAACCGAGCCGCCTTTCTGTGTGAATCCCGTAAAATCAAGCACGCTAACTGAAAAATCCTGTAGATGCGCCGCCAAACCGATAGTCGCCGCCATAGTAACAACACCCGTACCACCAACACCGGTTATCAATATTTCATAGCATTGATTAATACCGGGTAATTGCGGCAGCGGTAACTCATCTGCCCGTGTCATAATCAATTGCCGTTCAGTTTTATCCATATTAACTAAACGCGGTTTCCCTGTAACAGTGACGAAACTGGGACAAAAACCCTTTAAGCATGAAAGATCGGTATTACACGACTCAGAATCTATCGCTCGTTTAGCTCCAAACTCGGTATCAACGGGTACCACGGATAAACAATTCGACTGGATTTGACAATCTCCACAACCTTCACAGACCAGTTCGTTTATTGTTACATAGGTCTTTTTAGCAGGTACGGGTTGGCGTTTGCGACGTCTGCGATCTTCAGTGGCGCAGACTTGATCATAAATCAATACGGTGACACCCGGTATTGTTCGCAATCGAAGCTGCACCTCATTAAGCTGATCACGGTGGTAGACTTTGACTTGTTCTGGCAAACGGTCCTTTGTTTTATAACGCTCAGGCTCTTTAGCAACAATAACCACTTCTTTAGCCCCTTCGCTACAAACTAACGCCGCTACTTGCTCAACACTTAAGCTACCATCCAGTGGTTGACCACCGGTCATTGCGACAGCATCATTATATAAAATCTTATAAGTGATATTAGCTTTTGCCGCGATCGCTTGTCGAATAGCCAAATATCCAGAATGAAAAAAAGTTCCATCCCCCATATTTTGGAAAATGTGGTCTGTTCTGACAAACGACATTTGACCTATCCAATCAACACCTTCCCCTCCCATTTGTACACTGCCTGTCGTGGCACGTTCAGGAATACGAGCGGCCAGCGCGTGACATCCAATACCTAACCTCGCCTGACTCCCTTCTGGAATCATTGTGGAACTATTATGTGGGCAACCGGAGCACAAATATGGCGTGCGTTTTACCCAATTCAGAGAACGTTCTATGAGTTTCATTGACCAAAATGATGGGACTTCTATTGACAGGCCACATTCCCGAAGCTGTTTGACAAGAACATCGACAATACGTGATGGCCTTAACTCGTCCTCACTGGGTAAAAGTTTCATTCCATTTTCGTCTGACTTGCCAATAATTAATGGCCTGCTATCGAGAATTGAATTAAATATACTGGCCTTTAGCAAGTTCTCAACGATCCCGGTTTTTTCTTCGATAATCCATACCTTTTCACTCCGTTGTGCCCAAGCTTTTAAGACAGGAGATAATGGATAAACAACTCGAATACCGAGTAATGCAATGCCTGCCGTCTCTAATTCAGTCAGAGTGATACCCAGTTCATCTAATGCTCCGCGAACATCCAGGTAGGCTTTACCCACTGCGGCAATAAGCAATTTTGGGGTAGCCGGGGCGCAATCTACGCTATCTAACGAATTTTCGCTGATAAAACGACGAGCCGCTTCTAGCTTATAAGCAAAACGTCGCTCAATTTGCATACCCGGTAAATCTGGCCAACGCCAATGTAATCCATCAGGCCCAGTTTCTATTTCAGGTTGTTTGAACGAGGGAAACTCAGATACTTTAATTGATGCTGTTGCTTCTACAGTTTCAGTAATCGCCTTAAAACCCACCCATAAACCTGAAAAACGCGATAATGCCCAACCCCAGAGTCCACAATATTCATAGTCCTGAAGGTTAATAGGATGAATAACGGGTAATCCCCAGGCAATTAAAGCTTGATCTGATTGATGCGACATTGAGGAAGATACACATCCATGATCGTCACCAATAACGACTAATACTCCTCCGTGGGGTGATGAACCATATGCATTACCGTGCCTTAACGCATCACCGGATCGGTCCACCCCAGGCCCTTTCCCGTACCAAAGCCCAAAAACACCGTCAAAGAGACGCATTTTATCCGTTTCTACACGTTGGGTCCCAATGAGGGTCGTTGCCGCTAAATCCTCATTTATACCGGGTTGAAACCGAATATTTGCTTTCTCCAATAAATTTTTTGCAGCCCAAAGCTCTTTATCAACACCACCAAGTGGTGAACCTCGATAACCACTGACAAATCCCGCAGTATTTAAACCAACAGATCGATCAAGGGCTGATTGAGCTAATAACATTCGTACCAGAGCTTGTTGTCCACTGATAAATATTTTGCCTTGAGGTTCATCAATACCTCGACGATATCGAGATTCAAGACGATAAGAAGTATCGAGAATCATATCAATTCCCCTTGAATATAAGTTTTTAAAGGTTATTACGCGACTTAATTAGCGACTGTCGTCAGCCCCTTACGTGTAACAGTTATCGCTTCTCGTAAGATATTAGAATCACCGATATGATTAACGAGTAATAAAACCAATTGAGCGTAAAATAGATTCCCTGGTTCATCCCCCAGCTCTTGACACGCCTCTGTTATCATTTCATAACAGGCATCTGGGTCTGTTAAATGGCTGTAGGTAATTAACGATCCTGCCAAAAAGTGATTGTACGGTTTCATTATATTTTTCTCTCGGCATGGGTAGCTATTGGCATGGAATGAGCAAGTGTCCTTTCAATGTCATCACGGTTAAACGAGGGAAATACGTCTAACACATGTTGATCAGGTCTGAATAATACGATTGATCCACAAGCCAAATCATAACGCTTAGCAACCAAACCATAGTGATCTACCAAAGTGATATCAATTGAGGCTACAGTCGGTTGTTCTACTGTAGCCGACACGACTGTAATGATTTCTAATGGATAGGAATTACTAATATCTTCTATATGAATATGATTTACTCCTCCGTCATAATTGGAACTTAGCCGATAACATAGAAGTGTGAACCCTTTTCTACCGATAAAGTGCAATAACCAGCTACTCTCATCTCCATTTTTTACCGGAGCATCCAGAGCAACATCCCCGGGTTTCACTCTGCCTTTCACAGAGGTATCGGGCAAAAATTGCCCGATACCTCCTAGTCGAGCTGGACTGGATAAACGCCCAGAGTTTACAAAGGTACATCCCATTGCCGTCGTTTCAGACAAAACAAGACTGGCTTGACGAAGCGTCGCTATTGCGTGATTTGGCGGGGTAATGAATTGTGCACTGCGAGTCGAATTAATTATGTTCTCATCCGCAGCGTAAACTCGTTCTTCATCATAGGACTGCAATAGTTTTGGTGATGCTCCATGTTTTACAACGGCACAGAGTTTCCAGGCCAAATTATCTGCATCCTGAATTCCTCCATTTCCCCCTCTTCCTCCAAAAGGGCTGACTTCGTGGGCACTATCGCCAGCGAATACGATTCGTGAATGAACAAAATTCTCCAATCGCCTGCATCGAAAGGTATATATGCTTATCCAGTCGATCCTGAAAGCGATTTTCGGATCTAGCATTGCCTTTAAACGTTCGGTAACTCTTGCTGGCTGTTTCTCAAATGCTGGGTCTGCTTCTGCACCCAATTGAAAATCAACACGCCACAAGTTATCAGGTTGTTTATGTAAAAGAACCGAATGCCCCGGATGAAACGGTGGATCGAACCAGAAACGACGTTCCGCAGGAAAGTCCGGTTTCATTTCGACGTCAACAATCAAAAAATGATCATGAAAATGCCTACCAACTAACGGTAAATTCAGCGCATTCCGCACAAATGAGCGCGCGCCATCACAAGCTATGAGCCAATCACAATCCAGTCGATACGAACCATCTGGACAGGTGACCATCACCGAAGCCCCAACACCACTCGATTCTAACGAGGTCACCGTGTTTAAACAGCGCAAATCAACCCACCCACTGGCTAAACAATCCTCAATTAACCACTGTTCTATATAAGTCTGTTGAATATTCAAGAATGCAGGGCAACCAAAATAAGGCTCGGTTTTAAAGTCAAAACTGAAAGACTCTCGTTCTCTATGATAAATTCTGGACAAATTCCAATTGACGCCTTTCTCAGTCAATCGTTCCCCTAACCCTAACCGCTGAAGTATTTCTAAAGAACGCTGAGCGAAGACAATGGCTCGAGAACCTTCAATTAATGCCTGACGTGTTTCAAGCACGACACTTGGAACACCTCTACGAGCGAGATCTAATGCCAAAGTCAATCCTACTAATCCAGCTCCTACAATCACTACGGGAACCTTCCTTGGCACTGATAAATTGATATCCAAAGGTTTTTTATAATCCAAACTTGGAGGTTGATGCATTTTTTTAGCTCTCCGAAATGACGCGAGAACAGAGACGATAGATGAGAACTGAACGGGATTATTTCTTTTTTGAATTTAGATCGTTTGCGTGTAATAAGCAAATGTATTCTTTAAATTTTAATGTAAATATAAACAGCTACAACATTGCTATTCGTTATAAGGGCCAAAAAATGAAGCGAACAGTAACCTTATGCTATTTTCCTATCATGATAGGGTCTAGCTAGCACAAAAATACCATTACATGCTTACTAATCGCATGATACCATTATTTGGTTCATTGTCCCTCGCATACTGATCAGACACTTCGAACGTTTGTAATGCACTAATATTGCACCAGCGCTTAGCTAAGGAAGTAACATATGACTGATTGCATTAGCGTTCTTCCCGTTAGTTCATCATCCACACCTCAGACAACCGTACTTTGCACATTGCTCTCCAGAGCTGACAGTTCGCCATTAACAGAACGTCGCAAAAATCCAAATCAAATGCTTGACGTACAAGGCCACCCTTTGGTGGAGCCGCCTTTAGTCATAAATGCATTTGAAAAGGATGCAAATTTGGCTTTCGAAAAATGGACCGAATATTGGCGTAAAGTTCATGGTCCCAGGTTCCTTCATGCCTTACCACGGGAATCCGATGGGAAATATACGTTACTACGCTATGATCAAATCCACCGATTCTCATCGGGTCCTTCAAGCATCAACCCTCTTCCTTATCAGCCACCACTTGATAAAGACGGGCATTTGTTTAATACCATCATAGGGCATATTCCTAGCCATCGTCGGCCACAATGGGATGGCATAGCGTATTTAAGCTTCCCAAATATAGATAACTTGTATTCCTTATTCGAACATCCAGAAATTAGTAGAGCCATCTTGCCTGAGGACCAAGTGATCTTTCGAGAACTCTGTCCAGTACTTTGCCGTCAACATGTTTTAATTCCGAGCAAAACAAATAGCGATGCTATACTTTTAGTCAATATTCATCGACGGGCAACGGAATTAAATCGCAGTGATTTTCATGAAATTCTGTTATACCAATATGCCAAAGCAATAATCTCTCAACCTTCAACACAAAAGTTTGTTCAACGTTACATTCAGCTACATAATATTGGTCCCATCATGACAGGAGAGAAATTTTTCCATCCGATAGCAAAAGATATCGATGCCATCTCAATTATGGCATTCGCATCGATAACCGATTTAGAAGACTTTCTCCAGGATCTGGATTTATCTGCCACTCTAGAAAATAATTCTTTATTTAATATAGAAAAAAGTGAATATTGGAGTGCACTTTCTCACACATTAATAAATCAAAACTCGATAAATAGCCTTTTATAATTTGGGATTGACAATCAGATACAAAAATTCATCTGACAGACACCAGACAAATAATCGGTAGCAGATTTCGAGTTGCAGCGCGGCGGCAAATGAACGCATCCCCAGGAGCATAGATAACTATGTGACTGGGGTGAGAGGAAGGGTATATGTAAATAACATCAAAGACGCGTCATCATTGACGACTTATCAAAAGGAAAAATGTCCGATAGTCTTCCTTCATAAACTTTTGTCGGCCATTCTGGATCAGCTAATAACATTCGCCCCAAAGCAACTAAATCAACTGAGCCGGATGCCAACAATGCTATTGCCGGAGCTAAATCAGCTCTCCCTGCATCTGGTTTCTCATCTCCACGCAACTGCGCGATCGCATAGGCTTTATCCAAACCAACACTACCGACCATAATAGTAGGCTTGCCACTTAAACGTCGGGTCCAAACTGCCAGGCTGTCTGGACTCCCTTCAAATGCCGGTTCCCAAAAACGGCGGGTGCTAACATCAAATACATCTACACCCGCTTCAACTAGCGTTGTCACAAATTTCTCTAACTGATCAGGGGTTTCGATTATTTTGGCGCCATAGTCGCGTATTTTCCACTGTGAAAAACGGAATACGATAGGAAATTCAGGGCTAGTGGCTGCTCGTATCGCGCTGACAACCTCAGATGCAAGACGAATACGGTTATTAAATGTTCCTCCATATTTATCTTTACGCTGATTTGTCACTTGCCAAATAAAACTATCTAACAAATACTCATGGGCTCCATGGATCTCAATACCATCAAAACCAATGTCCAATGCATTCTTAGCCGCCTGAACATACGCATCAATAATATCTTTGATATCCTTCTCGTTGAGACCTTTCACTATTGTCTGGTCGCCGTCGCGTATGGTCATCGGGCCATATCCAGGCACTGAAGGATCTGGCCCAATACCCGGTCTACGCATTGGGCCAACATGCCAGAGTTGGGGAATTATCAATGCACCATATTCATGCACTTGCTTTACAACTGTTTTCCATCCGTTAAGCGCTTCATCTCCATACATTACCGGAACATCCGCGTAACCATTTGCTGCGATATGGGGAATACATACCCCCTCGGTAATAATTAAACCAACACCTCCCTCGGCACGTCGTCGATAATATGCAGCATTTACCTGCCCAGGAATACCATTGGGAGATAATTGCCGTGTCATTGGTGACATGACAATTCGATTTTTCAACATCTGAGAACCAAATGACATTGGCGCAAACAATGCAGCGTAATGCGTATCCATAATATCCCTCTAGCTATTTATCTATACCCGTTATCTTTCAAGTTGCCTCTTGCTCCCGGGGATTCGCTCCCTTGCCGTCGCGATCCATCTTGAAATCCACTGAGTATATATCGAATTAAGCCGTACTCGCTAGAAAACCCCCGTCGATCCTAAAATTAGAACCATTAATATAATTAGATTTCGGACTTGCCAGGAAAGTCACCAGATCAGCAATTTCTTCTGGTCGCCCTAATCGTCCCACCAAAGTCGGTGAAATATTAGAAGCCACATGAGATTCAATCTTTTCCCATTCATCAGCCCAATCATTACGTTTAGCTACAGTTCGCCAATGCTGTTCTGCGGCTGGGGTAATAACATCACCCGGACTAATACAATTGGCAGTTACACCGGTACCCGCAAATTCTTTTGCAATGGTGACCGCAAGGCTCACACAGGCCGATTTTGTTGTCGCATAAGCACCGAAAGAAGCAAAGGGACGGGATGCGGCAATACTCCCTAAAGTAATCACTCGTCCCCATCCATTTTCCACCATTGAAGGAACAATAAAACGAAGCAAACGAATAATAGAACCCACATTTTGATCGTAAAGATTTAACCAATCCTGAGCCGTACTTTCCAGGATTGGCGTTGGCGGAAAAGCGCCCGCATTTGCCACTAATATATCGATTCCGCCAGAGGCAATTTGAGCCGACCGGACAACATCTTGAGCTTGATCATCATTGGTCAGATCGCCGATAACCATATGTGCTTGCCCACCATGATCAAGTATTTCCTGCATGACTTCTTCAGTTTCCTTTTTCCTTCGTCCATGTACAACAACCTGTACGCCTTCATTTGCCAAGGAAATCGCTATCGCTCTACCAATCCCACTATTGCTTCCTGTTACCAAAGCTCGTTTTCCTGTCAGCTGCAAATCCATCAGATACCTCGCTTTTGCAAGTCAATTAATTACGAATGGCGTTTTGTTTTTCACGTCGTAGCAATAATGCACAAGCTAACGCACTCAACGCTGTTAATGCGGCTATTATCAGTAGAATTGAACCAAATGAGCTTTGATATATTGTTGCAAGCCAGTGGCCTAAACTTGTCCTATCTGCATCAGCAACCGATTCAAGTATGGATGACATTTGACCACTCGCGATCTTTCCTCCCCACTCACTGGAGACGATATTTGAAAAAGCATGATCTGCTTTGGAGGAAACCAGAATGGCTGATGTTTGAGCTGCCAGCAAAGCACCAATGATAGCGATAGCTAAAGCTTCTCCAGACACGCGCATCGTTGTAAATATGCCTGCTGCCATGCCTGCGCGTTCTTTAGGAACGACACTCATCGATAAACCATCCATGAGTCCCCACGGCAATCCACTACCAATACCGATCATTAACAAAGGACCAACTAAAGAATTTATCTCTCCGTTAACTTGGAGGCTGAAAGCTAACCAGCACCCGCCAACAGCAGCAACCAACAACCCAACACTACAAATCAGCCCAGGTGAGACATATTTCGAGAGATATCCAGCAATGAAAGGGACAACCAGCATCGGCGCTGTCAGTGGAAGGATTGCAAGACCTACTCGCCCCTCATCAAAACCTTGAATACCGATAAACCAGATTGGTAGAGAAACTAATAATGCGACAAAACAGAATCCGGTTGAAATGGGCAATAATTGCACGCCAATAAATCGCGGATAGCGGAATAGGCTTAAATCAAGCATTGCATAGCGAGACTTAACTTCCGCTATAACAAAAATAACTAAAAACAAAGCACTCGCAAGAAATAATCCAATAATATAAATATCAGTCCATCCTCTTTCTGGTGCAAAAACAATTCCCAGCGTTAATGTACTCAAGGCAAGTGTAAAAAGAATGATGCCCGGCCAATCTATATTTTTCGCGTCGGGATCTTTTGATTCATTTACCTTTTTGGCGCTGAACAAAAGGACAATTAGTGATACCAGCGCGATAAAGAAAAAAAGCGATCTCCAACCGAAATTAGCTATCATCATCCCCACAAGCATAGGGCCGAATGCTAATCCAATGCCAAAAGAGGTACCAAGGAAACTAAACGCGCGCAATCGTAAATGTTCATCGAATTCTTGCGCGATAAGCGCTGATGAACTTGTCAGGGTCAACGCGCCAGCGATTCCTTCTATGCCTCGAAGTATGTTGAGTGAAGTAATATCGGGAGCGAAACCAATGAGAAGTGACGTGATAAAAAACAGGATTAATCCACTTAAAAAACAACGCTTACGACCAAACCGATCAGCCAATGTTCCACCAGCCATCACACAACTACCAAAAGCAACGTTATAAGCGTTAACAATCCCGCCCAACTCAATCGAAGAACCACCAAGTTCGAGAGCAATCATAGGCGTAGCAATTGCAGGCCCTGTAAATACGATAGGGATGATGATTCCCGCAGCACATAAAGGAAGTAATACTGAATACCGGTTTCTCTCCTCACTATAATTATCAGGAGCTGGTATCTGCTGTGAAACGTTCATTTTAAACTCCATGACTCGGTTTGGTTAATCAGATGTCATCTTTGTTTCAGCTCAAGGAGCTATAATGACCATAATGGTGTCATACGAATAGATCGTATGCAATCTATTTTTATGAAGTATAGCGTAAACAGGATACAAGGTAAGTTGGTTGCA
The DNA here is from genome assembly GCF_001280945.1 of Photorhabdus heterorhabditis. Taxonomy (NCBI): domain Bacteria; kingdom Pseudomonadati; phylum Pseudomonadota; class Gammaproteobacteria; order Enterobacterales; family Morganellaceae; genus Photorhabdus; species Photorhabdus heterorhabditis. Next base: position 162,778 of record NZ_LJCS01000002.1, read on the forward strand.
AGAAGGTCGTGATTTGAAGGCTAAAATGCCCTGGAAATTCACCAATAGGAGTAATAAAGTGATGTAATATATTTCAGAAGAAATTGCTTTTAGATAATACGTGCAGAAATAGAAGATGGAGAGGATAAAATACCGGTACTTAAACTATTAGCTTACGATAGCCAAATTACCTACTCATTTTGGCTATCTATTAGGGATTACAGTAATATAATCACTGACAAAATCTATCAGTTTGCTATCACTAGTGATTAGTGGGATCTTATTGTATTTCGCCTGAGCGATAATTAACCGGTCAAACGGGTCTTTATGTAGCTTTTCCGGTAAATCGCACACAACGAGCGTATGCTCGCTTTTGATGGGTATTTCAATCAAACCAGCTTCAAACAGTCCATCCCTGAACTGTTCAGGATCTACAGAAAAATTAGGCTTATTCAGATTGCTTTTAATGACGACCTCCCATATAGACGCCGCACTAAAACAAAGCGTTTTACTGGTATCTTCCAGAAGATCAACAATATCAGTTTTCAGTTTTTCTGGTTCATATGCCATAAACAGCAAGATGTTGGTATCTAACAGTAATTCCATTAAGTGTATTTTCCTTCGAATATATCAACAATTTCGGCGCTGTTCATATCGTCAAAATTGGCGGGAACACTGCCTTTACCTTTGAGAAAACCTAATTTTCGCTTAGGCTTCTCTTCTCTGTATGCGACGACTTTAACCAGTGCATGACCATTCTTAGCAATCACGACTGGCTCTCCAGTGCGAGCAACTTCCTGAACAATTCTAGACAGGTTGGTTTTCGCATCGTAGATGTTAACCTTTTCCATAACATCACCTCTTGATGTACACACTTTAAGTTTATTTGTCTTTATTAATCTAGTCAAGTTAACTAGACTAGATTAAGGATTTATCAGGGGCTTGTTGAGCTTCGATTCTGGGTTGAACAAAACGCATTGAAGACCGTGATGCTCTGCCTCGCATATCGCTTCGACAACAATAAAATCATTTTTATTGCTTTTAACGAAAGGCCAGACAGACTGAGAGGAAATTAATTTAGCTTTATTTCCAATCGCTGCTCGATCTGCCGTTGGAAATATTCCGCACGAGTCAACAAAACGGCAATTGTTTTCTCATCATAACATTCGCCTTTTTCTATACGCAGACAGACACGTATTCCCTGCTGATATCGCATCAAAGCAAAAGCACCTTTCATACGATGTGCATGATGCGCAACTTTCTCATGGCGTTGTTGATTTTCCTGTTGCCTCAGCTCTGCAATATCTTCCAACATCCCTTTCTGTATCGCACTGAGTAATTGACGTTCTACAACTATGTCTTGTTGAGCCAACGTTTGAATCTCATCAAACTGGAGCGCTGCCTCATCATTGACTTGTCGGTAATAACGAGTAATTTCTGCCAGTAACTTGCTTTGCACCAGCGGCTTAATCAATACACCATCCATTCCCGCCTCCAGGCAGCGGGCCTGCTCGGTAGAAAACGCATTCGCGGTACACCCCAGAATAATGAATGGCGGTAATTGCCGCAGCCGTTCATGTTTTCTCAGTAACTGGGTCAGCTCGTAACCATTCATCACCGGCATCTGGCAATCCGTCAGCACAATGTCGAAATACCCATCTTCCATTAGGTTCATGGCCTGTTCACCGCTTTCAGCCAATAAAACACGATGGCCCGATGGCGCTAACTGTAATGATAGCACCTGTAAATTGGCAGGTAAGTCATCAACCACCAGGATATTCAGTGGTTCATTAATCTCTATGCCAATATTTTCAGTTCTTTCACTCGCAATCTCCTTTTCAATCGTACTGCGCATAAGCGGTAATACCGCGGTTACCTGTGCGCCACCACCAGGCACACCAGTGATTTTTAGGCTCCCTCCCATTAATTCAACTAACTGTACAGAGATAGGTAATCCCAACCCAGTACCGGTTTTACCGCCATTATTTTGCGTCACCTGTACGTAGGGTAGTAAAACCGCCTCATACAGGATTTCCGGGATACCGCAACCCGTATCTGCAACCACCAGCGTAATTTCATCTCGATTACTGTCTGGAATATGCTGATAGCGAGTGCTGATCCGCACACCGCCCTGTTCAGTAAATTTAATCGCGTTGCCCAACAGGTTATTAACTATCTGGGTGACACGTGTAGCATCCAGCAGATGATAATATTCAGATGGCAAATCGAACTGCCGGGTGAAATACAGCCTCTTCTCCTTTGCTCGATGGCTAAACGTCGCTGCACAACTTTCCAAAACATCCTGCAATGATTCTGGCTTCAAATTCAGCACCATGCGCCCAGCTTCTATCTTGGAAAAATCCAGCACATCACCGATGATTCCCTGTAAGGACATAGCGGCATGCCATGCGATATGCAACGGTGCGGATGGTTGAGTTTGCTGTTTTACTTCCAAATCGAGAATACCGATAATCGCTTGTAAAGGGGTACGGATCTCATGGCTCATGTGTGCCAGAAAATCTGATTTTTCCAAACTGGCAAGTTCAGCTTTATCGCGCTCCTGACGCAACTCTTGCGCTAGCAATTTACGCTCAGTGACATCAAACCAACCACCAATGATCCCCTGAACAATGCCTTCAGTATTTCGGTAACTTTCAAGCCATAAATAAACATGTTTGTCTCTGCCTCGTGCCACAATACTGCGGTCAGAAAAATGTGCCAGTTCCCCCTCCAGACAACGTAAGAAAATCATACTGATCTCTTGCTCATCATCAGGATCTAAAAAACAGAGAGAAAAAAGGCTGCGACCAATCACATCAGACTCAATCAGGCTCATTTCGCGTCTGAAATAGAGGTTCGCCGCCGTAATGCACATCGTTGGATCACAGACAAACATAGGCGTAGGGATGTTATTGAATAACGTTTCCCAGTATGCCAGCAAATTCTGTAAGTTATTTTCAGCCTTTTTCCGGCGTCTGATTTGGTGTGCAAGATAGCTCCCCCAAAAGGCTGAACTCAATGCAATCACAAATAACGCCCCTCCCCACAATTTCACCCAAGGAGAGATTTTATTGTCATCATAGGGCGTTACATTCGCCATAGATAACCATTTTAAGCGCAATACACGCAGCTCATTTGGCGGTAGTGCATCAATGCTTTTATTCAATATGCTAACTAGTTTAGGATAGGAAGGTAGGATGGCGTACTGTTCTGGTTGTAAGGAATCCCTAAAGAATTGAATAGAAATATTAGAACCATAGTGGCTTGCCTGTAGATAATCAGCACTAATCAAGCTATCAAAGGTTGCATCCGCTGCCCCAGCCAGTACCATATCAATGCCTTTCGTCACATTGTCAACTTCCACGACGGAAATCTCTGGGTATTGTTTCAATACTGACAATAGCGCATGATCGCGCTGAACAGCGACCCGGTGGTGCTTAAGCTGATCAAACTCATAAGGCGCATTACGCTCATTGCGGGTAATCATTACCCATTCCACCGTGCCATAAGGATGGCTGAAAGAGAGCCATCGGGTCCGCTCTGGTGTATTGACCAAAGAAGTCATTTGAGCTTCGCCGTTTTTTAACAGCTTTTTGACCCCCACAGCACCATCAGCCGGAATAAAATTAAAGGTGATGCCACTTTTCTCTCCTATCAGATGTAAAATATCGACATCTAACCCCGTAATTTCACCATTTTTATCTAAGAATGAATAAGGCGGTGCAGTACGACTGATTGCGACATTAATAACAGGATTTTTTTTAATCCAGGCTTTTTCTTGTGGTGAAAAGATCGAGGTGTCGTTATTACTTCCCAGCGCTAATCCAGAAATCCAACGTTGATAAACCTTATTTCTTATCTCATGGGGAATGGCGGTCAGGATGAGATTGATCGTTTCAACCATATCATCACCATTGTGACCAAGAAAATCGTACCGTTCTCCCTGAGAAAGATCCCGACGGTAGGTTAGCCCAGAAAACGGACGAAAAGCCAGCAAATAGGCAATCTGGCTTTGACCATCCAGATAAGCATCCACTTGACCATCTACCACCGCCTGAATTGCTTCCTGTTGATTTTGCGCCACTGAAACGCTGCGGTAGTATTTGCTCAATTGCTTAACGACATTCGGGTTACTGCCAGGTGCTGCCATAATATTCATTTTGTCAAAGGGCATCTTCACTTGTTCTTTACGCACAATCAGGGCGAGCGGCTGCACCAGAATCGGGTAAGTATCATCGTTCCTATTTCCCGACTGTGATGAGGCAGAATGCGATAACAGCTGAATATCCCCACGCTGCAATGCTTCATAGGCGGATGCCCAGTTACCAAACAGACGTACCTCCACCGGCCTTTTCAACACCGTTTCAATCAGGCGAAGATAATCAGCATAAATCCCTTCCAGCTTGCCATCCCAACGATGGATCACCAATGGCGCCCCAATACAACAAAGAATGCCGACTTTTAGGGTTGGGAAATGCGGCGCCAGAATTTCGGGTTCTTTGACAGGTAATGGAACAAACTCCTGAGTGACGACGTTCGAATAAAATTCCACCGGCAGTCCACCTGAAGGCAGATCTTGCGCATTATGGTATTCAAACAGATTGAGACTCCGGCCAGATAATGGCAACAAAAGTAACAATATAGCTACCCATCGAGGTCCGTTCCACCAGCCTTTCATTTGTTACAATCCCAATCCAACCTGATGCAAATAATTATAAAGAGCAGCTTCATTGTCTAATCCCAGCTTTTTCATTGCGCTGATTTTTTGTGCGCTGATCGTCTGTTTAGTACGGTACAAACGCGCAGCGATATCATTCACACTCAACCCCTGGCCCAATAATTTCATCACTTCTAGCTCTTTGCCGGTGAGTGCTTTTACAACTTCCTCACCCGGAGATTCGAGAAATTGCTCACTTAAATAAGGCTCATCACGTCCCGTTGTGCTGTACAACCCTTTCACTAGCTCGTGAGATAGACTATTTTTATTTAAAATCGCTTTCACTTTGTAATCAATCAACGACGCAATTATCTTTCGGTCACTAATCATCGTGATCACCACAATCGGCAAGCTCGGATACTGCTCACGTATCCGACTAATCATCCTCAAGCCATCTATCTGGTTATCACCTGGCATATTGAAATCCGTAATCAGCATATCCACCTCTTTTTCCGCCAGCAGAGAGAAAAGTGCCGAGACATCATGCGCTTCCCCCACAACCTGATAATTCTCGGGTAATGTTGCCAATACTGTACGCAGTCCTAATAGAAATACCGGATGATCGTCAGCAATAATAACTCGTCTTGACATAGGTTATTTCTCCATATTATTTTCTATCTGCTATTTCACGCATAGTTCCTTCAATAAAACCGGCATTTTCCCCCACATGAACAATCAAGGCGATAATGACTTGGTTAAATTCACCTTTGCCATCAGCAATCCGCACTTTTAACATCTGTGGCATCAAAGAAACTGAACTCTTAAGCTGTTCAATTTTCTGTCTATCTTCTTTATGCACCCAGGCCATCAACTGTGACCAGTAGACAGGCGCTTTTCCACACCGCATCCAAACCGAATCATGGTGCCAATACAGATGTCCATCGGCACTTAATCGAAAACAGTTAATCTGTTCTTGTTCCAGCATCATCTTCATTAACAAAAAACGCGCTTTACAACGATGCAATGCATTGATTGCGTTATATAAACAGCCACAGCATAGTAACGCAGGCAAGGTAAACGCGGTACTGTACCATGCCGCCATTTGTACATTCTGTTGAAGGTTCATTGATGGAGATGAAAATGGCCCAAAACCAAAAATGGTTGCACTCACAATCCCCAGCGTACATAAAGATAAGAAGCTGCCTAATACCAATAAATCACCACTTAACGCTAGTAGCATCGGCAAACTGAAGGAAAACATGAGCGCTACTCCTTGCCACTGTATTTTCCCGGTTTCAGGTGACGGGCTGGTAAACAACGCTGCCATGACTAACAAAGCCACTAGCCATAAACCATAGACTCTCTTATCTCCAGCCCGACTCTTTTCGTAGGTGATACAAGAAATGACAAAAAACGTAAACGGCAGATAACTCAACACAGAGCCTACGGCAATTGATAATGAAATGGATATATCGGTAGGGTAGTCCAATAAATAAAGTACTAACTTCGCAACAAATCGCTCAATAATTCCGCTTAATGAGCAAAGCACTGTCAGATTAAAGATATCCCTTGCTCGTTTTGGCGCCCACATTACACCGTAAAAAAATTGCCAGATTAGCCCCGTCACTGCCAACATCACGACATTGATGCAAGCAAATATCAACGATACATTTACTGGTCTGCCATACCATTGGCTCGCGGTCAGAGAAATCAACGCCCCCGTTATTAACCAGACAGGCCAGTACCGGGGCGCCCTGGCACAAAAAATACCTTGTAACAAACCCGCCGGAAACCACACCAATGACGACAAGCTCCAGACATCACGCACTTGCAAACTTAGCAGTGCCAGCGCAAAATTAACTAGCGTAAAAGCAAACCAAAAGACCACTATCTTTTTCATTTTCATCAGGATCTCATTCCGTAACACTGATGTTACATCATAAGATAATAATAGCAGAGAGGGCAGCTTCTTACGCTAAGTTGATAATATTCTATGGTGATAGTTTAGTTTTGTTCTGACAATAACTGGACCTGATCGTCCATAACATCCAGCCAAACATCCTCATTCACTGGCGTATCTCCTAGTAGCAATTGATCCGATAACAACGGTAGAACAAACTGCATTAACAAGTTATCAATTTCACGGGCCCCACTTTCGGCAATCCGGCACCCTTCAGCGATAAAATCCACCAACGCAGCGCTATAGTGCAGTTCACACTGAGTTGCCTGACGATAACGCTCCACAACTTTATTCAGTTTATGACGCACAATGGCATGCAGAACTTCACCCTGTACCGGCAAATAAGGAATAACCTGCAAACGACCTAAAAATGCGGGAGTAAAAATCCGTTGCAGTTCTGGTCGGATAACCTGCTGAATATCTTCAAGTGTTGCCGAGCGATTTTCGCCCTCCTCTTTTACCCCATGCATTACTGCCCGCATCACCCAATCCGATGCCGCATTAGTGGTAAGAATAATCAACGTATTGCGGAAGTTAATCTGTTGCCCTTCCGCATCTTCCATCATGCCCTTATCAAACACCTGAAAGAACAACTCCAACACATCAGGATGTGACTTCTCCACCTCATCAAGGAGTACCACACTATAAGGCTGACGCCGAACTGCTTCGGTCAACACGCCACCTTGTCCATAACCGACATACCCTGGAGGAGAACCTTTCAGGCCAGAAACCGAATGAGCTTCTTGATATTCCGACATATTGATCGTAATCATATGATGTTCACCACCATACAATTCATGCGCTAATGCCAGAGCGGTTTCCGTTTTCCCAACACCAGAAGGACCTGCAAGCATAAATACTCCGGTAGGCTTGACCGGATCGGCCAGTTGCGCTTTGGCAATTCGAATTTGCCGGGCTATCTGACTGAGCGCATGATCTTGTCCCATAACTCGCTGACCAAGGCGCCTTTCGAGCTGACGCAGTACATCACGTTCATTTTCCACCATCCGACCAAGCGGTATTCCCGTCCAACCCGCAACAATATCCGCTACGCAGGCGGCATCAACACAGTCAAATACGTAGGCGTGTTGACGATGGCGTTGATGCAGTTCTGCCCTCAATACGGGTAGCTGTTCGTCATGTTCTTCACAAGCGAGGATGTCATTCACTAACTGACGCTGAACATGATATTCCGGCAAAATTTCTTCCAGTGACGCCTGTAATTCGGCCTGACGTTGTGCCAATTTCTTTAACTGAGTTTCATGACCACCTTCTCGTAATAATGCTTCCTGTTCGGTAGCAATATTTGCCAGCATGGCACGCAGATCTTCAATAGGCGCAGGTTCGTCAGTCTGTGAAACTGAGACACGGGCACAGGCGCTATCCAACAGGCTGACTGATTTATCCGGCAACTGACGCCCACTGATATAACGGCTAGCTAATGTCACGGCTTCGGTTACCGCCTCTGCGAGTACTTTGACTCCATGATGTGTTTCCATAGCCGGTGTTATGGCACGCAACATAGCTGTCGCCAGTTCCAGAGAAGGCTCTTCAACTTTAATCACCTGAAAACGACGTGCTAACGCTGCGTCTTTTTCAAAGTATTTCTTATATTCGGCCCAGGTAGTTGCAGCAATCGCCCGCAATTCACCCCGTGCCAATGCCGGTTTCAACAAATTGGCTGCATCGTTTTGTCCAGCTTGACCACCAGCGCCAATCAGAGTGTGCGCTTCATCAATAAATAAAATCACGGGTGCCGGATATTCCTGCACCTCGTCTAATAAGTTTTGCAGGCGACTTTCAAACTCACCTTTCACACTAGCACCTGCCTGCAATAGCCCCATGTCAAGTGTGAATAATTCGGCCTGCGTCAGCACCTCCGGCACACGGCCATCGACAATACGTTGAGCAAGCCCCTCTATCAAAGCTGTCTTGCCGACACCTGCTTCACCGGTTAACAACGGATTGTTTTGACGACGACGCAACAGCACGTCAATTAATTGACGAATCTCCTGTTCACGTCCCAAAACCGGGTCCAATTTGTTATCACGTGCCGCCTGAGTCAGATGATGAGCATACTGTGCCAGAGCAGATTGCGTATTATCCCTGGCAGCCGTCATTTGCTGCGGTTCGGTATGTACCTGTGTACACAACCACTGTTCTATCGCATCAATGTTACCCTGTAACGCCTGTTGTAGCTCCGAGGTGAGTGAATGTTGCAGTGATGGATTCACGAGCAATGCCACAATCAACGCCTGAGCGGTAATCTGCAACGATCCCAAGTGAGAACGAGTGCTGGCATACATCCAGGATTGTTCCAGCCATTCTGTCAGATTGGTAGAGAATACTGGCGGACGATGATTACCGCTACGCAATAGCGTCAGCGACCGTTGGCAAGCATTCAGTAACGCGATAGCATCAATACCACCGTGATGACACACCTGCTCCATCATCGACATCTGTTTTTCAAACAAAGCTAGCAGCAAATGTTCAATTTCCACTTCATGATGGGTGCGCCGTACCGCCAAATTAGCCGCCTCATCAAGACACTGACGCGCTTCCATCGTTAATTTACCCACGATCTGTTTCAGATAATTACTCACTTTTAGGTTTCCTTAATTCATTCCAATAGGTGGTGATTTGTAACGGCAGTGTGGAAAGAGAGCCTTTCGCCACTGTCGGTTCACTTAAATCCAGCAACTGACTATCCAGCCGGTTGCGTTGTTCCAACAACGCGGTTTGTTGCTGCTGACGTTGTTGCCACTGTTGATACAATGAAGAAACGGCTTTCTCTCCGCTGATCTGATAGCGCACGGTGACATTATTGATACCCAGCGAACTTAATTCATTGTGCCGCTGCGGGAATGCCTGTGCTGCCAGTGTCAGTTCACCACGGGAGAAAGCGCGTATAAATTGCAGCAAACCATCAGTACCAACGTAGCTTTTACTGAGCGTAAAACTGGGGAAATACACATCAATTTGTACCTTGCCGCATGATGCTGGGTTCCAACGCAGGGTCATGCTGTCATTGAAATTCATACTTCTGAGTTGCTGTTCACCATCATCACAACTCAATGTCACCGAACTACCAACTGGCAACACCCGTGCTCCCCGGTTAGCCGTCGCGGGCTGACTAGTCATCACGACTTCTGCCGATTGCTCTTGTTCTGGTTTCTGCTGCTGTACCGCCGCCAATTCATGTTCGTTTTCCAACAAAGTAAGCTTTTCTTGCAAACGGCGACGAATATCAGATGTAGATGAAAGCATGTTATTCGGTTGAATCAAGTTATTGATATAAAAAATGAAATTGTCGCTAAATGGAAAAGCCACCCCTTCAATTTCCTGACGCTTAATGCCTGCAGGACGAATATCCAGCGCATAATCTGCCGTATCCCGCACAAATGCATTACTGTATTCATACAATCGAGCATTCAGTTCCCGGCCATCGAACAGCGCTTGTCCGCTTAATTTTTCCATCGGCCAGATCACTTTACTTTCCCACTGTGTTTGCAAGCGGCTGGCGGCACTTAAGAAGGCATAACGCAGTACCAGATGAGCATCCCCCTGATAGAGCCGCCACAAGGTTTCATTCACCCCGGCATTCTTGCTTTCCGTTTCATGACGCCACAGCGCGAAGCGATTGAATAATGTACGCAAACCGTCATCGTTCAGTTCCCCTTTCCCATCACTCAACGCATTTTTGACTAACGATTCAGTTTCCATATCACTGAGTAATTCACGTTGGCTATTCAACTGTATGGCCTGCCGGTAATCGCGATAGCGCGTTAACGTATTGTCATCCAGTTGCACAGAGATCTGCGGTGAAATACCAAGCCATGACATTATGCGTTGACGTAAGGAAATATTTCCCAGCGAGACACGCTGCATCATGCTGCCTTTTTGCACATAGCCATGCAGTTGCCATAAACGCTGCTGTGTTTGCAACCAAGGCTGCCGATCTTCCTGCTTCACTGTGGACAGATCACTCTCCAACCGCGACAGAAAAGCAATATAAGGACTGCCATACTGGCCGGTTGCTAGTACCAGTGTTTGCCAGTTTTTCTTGCCACGTACCAACCCTTCCGCTTGTGGCATTGCTTGAGCAAATGCCAACCACTCAGACTGACGCTGATTCTGATATTGTTGATAAAACGAGCGTTGTAAAGGAGGAAAAACTGCCGGTCGGTTGAGAGCTTGCTCTAACTCGACCAATGTAGCCTGAATATCTCGTTCACCTGCCCGAGTATAAATGCCACGAATACGCGCGTTAGCCTTAGCGGCATCATCTCCCGTCAGCGGCCAGAAATCCGCCAACGTTAGCGAGTGCGTTCCTGTCGGCTGTTCATCCGCCAAAAGCCACTGCCAGTCGCTGGAATCTTCCAATAATGCCTGCAATGTATCCCGCCATTGATCAAACGCTTGTTGTGCATTGCCTTGACGGTATTGCGCTAAACGCAATGCCACACGCTGATCTGCCCGTAAAGAGTCGTTTGTACCGCTTAATAACGTAGCGGAATAAGCGGGCATGTGTTGTAAAGTTTCCAGCGAAGCACCACGCGCCATGGCCTGTTCGATATTGATAAAACGCGCCCAATGCAAAACCAACAGTCGTTTTTGCGGTGCTTCAGCATTCTGGAAACGTGTTAGCAAGCGAGTGACTGTCGACTCAGGATTGAACACATCAACAGAAACCTGCTGCTGATATTCCCTCGCCATACGTTGTTCTGTCGTATAGGTAACAGGATAAAAAAGCAGAGGAGGCAAGGTTTGCTGTAACCAGCGTTCAACCTGCTGATAACGTAAGTAGCTCCGTTCAAGCGGATGGGTTTCATGGATATTCTCAAGCTGCGTGACACCACGCCAGGTATTAACCAATGCGCTACCGGCGCCGTACACCATCGTCAGGCTAAACACGCTAACCAACGTGCGTTTGGCTAATGTTCGCCAACCTGTTAGCAAAACAGAATCACTACGTCGAATCTGGCCGGGCAGATATTCCCCCAATAAACGGTGGCTAAAAACGCCTTCGGTTTGCTGTAACTCGGTTTGATGTTCCGCAGTAAAAAACACGCCGCGTAACAGGCCATGCTCCAGATAATGATCGCGTTCGAATAATGCACTCAGGTAACAGCCCAATGCAGGTTTCAGTTGAGCAACGGTTTCCGGCAATGCCAGTACTTCCGACCGTGGTTGCTGCCGTTGCTGATTAAGCAGCTTAAGACGCATCATCTTCAGGGTATCGACCATCGTACGCATGCTCTTATCCAGCACATCAGTGACATTGCCATCGGTATGTTGACTGATAAAACTGCCCAATAAATCAGCACGCTGCTCTGCCGACAATTGCGAACACCAATGGCTGAACCCCGGTAATGCTTCACTGTGTGTCAGAATCAACCAGATCGGTAAGCGACGTTCCAAACGTATCTGCAACGGTTCCAACTGCGCACGTACATTACGCGCCATGATATAAAGCGCTCTATTGTCACTATTTAGTAACTGCTCCACCGACAAACAAACGAGTACACCAGCAGGGTTATGCACCAGTGCGATCCAACGTATCAAACGTAACCATGCTTGCCGATACAAGGATCGCCCTTCGGTATAACGGCCAGAAACTACCATGTACATTGCTCGGCGGAAAAACCACCAACGGCAAGTAAAGGCATTCTCCGAAAACGATGTCAGATCTCTCCCTGCCATAGGCACCACATTACTGTGTGCTAACAACGGTTGTTTACCGCTACCACGTTCTCCCACCACCAGAAACCACGGAGGAACAGGACCGTTACGGTGTAACCGAGAACGGAATCGACGCCAGCTTTGTAAACGTCCTCCCCACCACCAATGCTGATACAGTAAATATTCCAGACGATTATTTCCCTGCCGCCAGAACCTATTTATCCGACTCAGCCTATTTGTTATTTGCGGTATTAATGCCATCGTCCCACGTAGCAGTAATAACAACAGCAATAAGCAAAGAAATAATATCAGACCACCGATTGTTGGCCATGAAAATGCCACAGCAATGATTAAACTGAGTAACAGAAGGACGACCATCACGCTGAGCCAGCCAATGGCATAAAATAACTTTTTCATGTTTAATTTCCGAATTTATCGGCTAATATTCAATAAATAAACTGTGATAGAAATATAAATTGAGGTAAGAGACAATATTAATAACATTAACTTCCTACGCCATTTATTATTGGGCCGCTTATTTTCCAGAATATTATCGCACGTGTTCATCAACCTGTGATTTTTTGTAGCAATATAACGACGCAAAGTATCAGGGAAATTATCTAATTCCTGTTGGATAATATTGTGCAATTCCAAATTGTCACGTCTGCCATAACGCCCATAAAATCCAGAAAGCAGGCAAAAAACATAGACCAACCGAACTTGATAATTATCCGCAGATAATGCCGCCAGACGATCAAAAAATGTATTTCCGCCAAGTTCAGCATCATAAAGCTGCGCTTGCAACGATGACTGTCGCCAAACATTCAATTCTTTCTGACCTGCGCACAAAATAGCTTCATCAGCCCAAACCACCACCGCGAAATTCGCCTCTTCGATATCTTGCAATCCATAACCATGCCGCTGCGCTTCATTCTGCGCCTGCGTCAGCGCGGTTAACAATGTCTGCCGCAGCTCTTCGGCTTGATTCACCTGCTGCTGGATCATACGCAACACACAGGTAAATACCGGAATGTAACAATCCAACAAACACATCACGACACTCTCACTATAACGATTTCTATCTGTAAATCGTCCGGCGCATCAGCCCAGTGCACCGCCACGCGTTCGCTATCTTCTACCTGCCGCCACAACGCGCCACGATTCTCTACCCGGAAATAACGGGTATTCATTCGGTTAGGTAAACCGTGTGGGGCAATCTCCTGGTAATACAAACGCACTCCGGGCAAAGCACGATTAATAATGCCGTCAATCTGTTCCGCTGCCGCCAACTTAATCAAACGATCATCAGGAATTTCACGCTCGCTGTGAGTTAAGCTGTCAGAGCGCAGCACCAAATAGATCCGTTGCTGTTCACTCGCACCTGTTACGTTGAACGCCGCATGATAATAACCGCTGTATTCCTGTTGCAGTGGGATGACCGTGTTCGGTTCTAGCACCAGCGCATTGAGCAGATCGATAATTGTTCGCTCACAACTATTGAGTGTTAAAGCCAGATCCAAATGCTGATATTTCTCCCGCGTCCCCTCCCGGCCATTCCATTCCCCCAAAAAAGAGCAACGGTCAGTAAAACAGGAAAGTTCACTGATCAGTTGACGCAATAGCCCAAAAATCTGCAAAGGATGAACATCACGCGTCTCCTGATAGTGATGCAACTGCACGACATAACGCACCAGAGTACGCAGTGTCAGTAATAATGTGCTTTTCTCCTGAGTATAAACTTCTGCTTCCAATGTTTGCGGGCGCTTCAATTCTTCCAGTTGATGGACACGCCCTGTCAATTCCTGACAAAGTTGATCAATACGCTGTCCCAGTTGTGGCACAGCGTATAACGTCAAACATGGCGGCAAGTAGCGGTTATCCAGTTCAATACCATCACCCGTACAGCGCAGTTGGCCCACAGGTAACAGCGTATAGCCCGTTGCCTGTGCAATCTCATCATGCAGAAAAAAACGTAAGTTATAAGTGAGTTGCTGCACTTCTGCCTCTGGCCCTTCCCCAAAAGCATCCCGTATCCTCTGCTCTTGTGGCCATGTCACCCAACGGCTAGTAATATCACCTACACTAGTCGCATCCGCGACACCGGTGACGTTACTCTGGTTATGATTAAACGTCCGCAAGCCAATATAAATGCGCTGTGGTTTTTCACGTTCCGGCCAGCAATCGCGCAGTGAGCGGGCACTGAGCACACCATTCACATCACAATCCACATAACAACCATCAGGAAAAACGAATGCCGCTTTATGAACACTGAGTACTTCATCACTCAGCGCGGCCAGATTAAACACCAGCCTTACGACACCGAAAGCATAAGGTTGAGTCAATAGCTGATAACGTCCTTGCCAATATTCATGTTGCAATTCATGCGCCTGAAAATGTTGCGGTTGTAAATACAATCCTGAATACCAATACATCGGTTTATGTTCAAACATGGCGTTTACTTCCTCAACAGATTCCCATTATTATCAGATACTGCTGCCTGCCCGGGGAAAATCACTTCATCTCCCGCATTGCCCGCAAAGACATGACTCCGGGTAATCGCATAACGCCCCAGCATTAAATCAATATTCATAGGAACAAACTCAGCACTCCAGGATTTATTCCACCAACCACTTTGCTCAAGACGCAACGGTAGCGATAATACCCGCACATGTGCGCTTTCTGGAGCCGGATAATAACCCGCAATCAGCGCGACATAGCGTGCCTGTTCCGCTCTGTCAATATGTAAAAATACAGATTGCCCCGGCATCATCACATAATTATCAAGCTGTAATATATTTTCTGTTGCACCCGTACCCGCAAATAAATTGCGTAATAGCGAGGGATTAGCCAGTAATTTATCCAATTGTTCACGTTTCTCCGCCTGAGCAATTAATATCGTGCAACTATTTGGCATATTATTAAAAACATTCAGCTGTGGATCAGCTGTCATTTTTAAACGAATCGCATTACTAGTGTAAATAGGTTTAGCTTGTTCAATCGCTTGTAATCGTTTTTCATTATTAGACATTGAATCACTACAACCACTGATTAAAAAAATCATTAGTAATACTAAGAAACTACGTTTAATAACATTATAAAAATTCATCTTATTCTTCATTATTTTACTCTCTATTTTTCTCTGGTCCTTTTATCACGCGCATAATTTCCTGTCGCGCTGAGGTATTATCTTCCATCATTTCCTCCAGCCATTCGGCCATTCCCATATTTGCCCAGCGCGCTGCCCGTTCCATTAAATATGGCACCGGGCTGGTGGGTTCATTCTTACGAAAATAATTGGCGATATTGATCATCTGCCCAATGGCAACAGCGCGTATTTCATGATGCGACCGATCTTCTGCCAACGTTGTATTGATACCGTTTGCCGCTGTTCCTCCCGATAACACTTCCCCACTGTGATATTGCTGCGTGGCTTCCGGCGCAACAATTTCATGAAAACGCGTGATTAATGCCACCATCTCCTGTAATCGCTGGGCGCTAGCACTCATACTGTTGCCAGTATCTGGCACCAGACCCGCCATAATTTGGTGTAGTTTTTCCAATGCTTGCTTGACTTGTTCTGCCTGTGCCAATAGCTGGTCAAATTGTTCAGCCGGCGTAGCGCGAATACTGTCATCACATTCAGCGATCCCGAAATAGCCATCACTGATCAGGGGAGCGCGTAATTCACTATTAGCCGCGACACGTTGTTCAAAATACTGCACTCGCTGCCAAACGCTCAGACTCAATTTACCATCACTAGTCAGTGTCAGGTTATCCAGCTGTTTGACCAGTTGTTTATCCAGCCAACTCAACCGACCAAGACGGGCATCAGCACGGTTTCCTTTTTCATCATCCAACGGCGGATACAGTACCGGCCAAAAAGTCTCCAGTAGGCTGGCAAGTAATGTCATACCGCCAGCAATACCTGCCAAACCATACAGTTTCCCTTGTGCCTGAGTTAGCCAACAAGCTATCTGTAAGTCTTTACTGTGCTTTTCCAATACTTCCTGGCACAACACTGAAACCTGAGGCCAGTCAGCCTGACGTGTTTCATATCCCCACTCATCATCCTGTGGGAGATCCTCATCAACTTCACGCGCAGCGCTTATCTGTTCAAAAAGAGGTTCATATTCGATATCACATCCCGCAGGTGTATCAGCAGAGATAGGATGTAAAAAACGTGTGATGTCTGTCTGTGCTAAATTCACGCTTGCTTCCCTTTCAGGCAATAATCACCAACGGATAGCCTGTCGTGATCGTGCCGCCATGCGCGCACAAATCGCCAAGTCTGGCCGCTGGCCGTCCGCCAATCAACACCGTTGGACTTCCCATCACCACCGTATCCGGCGGCCCCACACACACCAATAACGATCCCATCGTCGCAGCGGGCAAGCCACCAATCAGAACGGTTGGTACGCCTGGCGGCATAATCGGGCCGCCCACATGCGGTATGGGGGGTACAGCAGGAGACATCATTGGACAAATATGCATATCACCTACCCGAGCTGCTGGCATTGGCATCATTTTTCTCCTGATAACATAGCTTCATGGTATAGATAGTTTTTGCGGCCTTGATCCTGTAATGGTGTCAATTGCCTTAAGTGCCCATGCGCCAGTTGGAAAAACTGTTCGGCATACCGCGTTTGCTGTTCCGGCTGTTCACCATAAAAGTGCAGGATCAGACACAGCGCATCTGCCAGTGCCGCCAGTGACTGCCACGGCTGCGGATAAACATCTTCAAGATCCGGCGTGGTCATGCTGCCCTCGCTCCAGAAAACCGACAGCGCCAGACACGAGATAGGGTTATCAAACCCAATAGTCTGTGCCTGCTCGAACAATTCATGACGTAACAGGTCACCCCCATTAGCGCGCCAGTGTCGCACCTGCTGCAACAGCAACCGCTGTTCCTGCCCCAGATCCCGTTCATAAACACAGGAGATAAATGTCAGTGCCAGTTCCAGAGCCTGGGTGTAAGGCAACATGAAAATGGTGTAGAACACAGCATCCTGCCACAACATTTCCTGGCTAAGTGCCGATAGATTCTGCTCATGTGCTACGTGTTGCTGTAATACCAACTCCGCCTGTGACGAAAGCTGACAGTGTTGTAATTTAGCCATTGCTCCAAACTCTCATTATCCGTTGATTCCACTATTAACCAATCTTGGTCAAGATCCCTTTCACCATCGCAATACCGGTCGCATCCACCTGAACAATGCCGCCTTTTAACTGTGCCATTGCACTGCCCTGTACTTTAACTGTGGTTCCCGTGAGTTCTGCCACACCACTGCTCTTCAATGCCAGTTTCCCTGACCCTTCTACCGTGACAGATGGCGCTTTGATGGTGATCCCCGCAGGGGTAATCGACAATTTACTGGCACCCACTTTCAGCTCAATTCCCTGATTGGCCGTAATCGTGCAGTGTTGTCCAGCGTTAATTTTGGCGCTGCCTCTGGATACCTCCAGAGAATAGCTGCCAGCGCTGACAGTCGTGGTGAAATTGCCGCGATCCAGTGTTTGCTTCTTATCGCCTTTTTTCACCTCGGTGACAGCATTACCTTCATTCAGAATTAACGTATCGTGGCCTTTTTTAATTGTTGTATCGCGCTTCTCTTCAATTTCCCACGAGGCATTACGACCGATATTCGCCGAAAAATCATTTTTCACTTTTAGATGCAGATCTTTTTGTGAGTGAAGCAAAATAAATTCTTCACCCTTCTTATCTTCGAAACAAAATTGATGCCCTTGCTCCACCGTACCTTTTGCACTGCTGCGAGTAGCAATGCCGCTTTGCGTTTTTTGTCCCGGCAACGCAAACGGAGGCATCTTTACTCCGTTATAAACCGTTCCAGTTACTAGCGGACTATCGGGATCGCCGTCGACAAAACTCACCAGCACTTCACTGCCCACACGTGGCACAAATTGAGCACCAAATTTTGCACCATTCCAAAACTGACTCACACGCACCCAACAAGAGCTGTCATCATTTTTTTTGTGTTCTTTATCCCAATGAAATTGGATTTTGATACGCCCCTGTGCATCGGTATGGATCTCCTCCGATGCCGCGCCCACAACCAACGCAGACAACACACCCGCAATATAGGGCCGCGTAACTGAAGGACGTGGGCGGAATGTTTTATTTGCCGGAAATAGCGTCACCTGCGACGAAAACAACAACCCGCCTTCCTCCAGATTACTTTCCGCTTTTAATTGCTGACTGCCCACCGCATAACGCCCATCAGCGCTGATATGCCCTTTCAATGTAAATTGATGTCCAACTTGCAAACCAGGATAACTATTAACCGCATTTGCATAATGCGACTGTGATTCCCATTGTTCCATGCACAGCGCCGCCTGCGCCTCCAGCTGATTACGTTCCTCCTGCCGCCGATCGTCATAGATAGAAAGCTTCGGATTGACGGAATAACCACTATTCGCTTTAGCACTGGCGCTAACTACCGATGCATTTTTAACGTTATAGCCACTCATTTCCGCCATACCTGGGATCATCGTACGATGAATATGCCAGGCACGCAGCCCGTATCCTTGCTGACTACCGAGCTTCGACTGATACGGCAATACCGCCAGAGGGGCGTTAATAAACGTCGAAGGGTGATCAGCCAGTACCAACACATGGCGCCCTTCTTCATGGCGGAAAAAGTAGAAAATACCTGCCTGTTCCAGTTGGCGCGTCACAAAATCAAAATCTGACTCCTTGTATTGCATGCAATATTCAAGTTTCGGATAACTGCTTTTTAACGCTAATTCAACATCGTTAAACCCACGTTTACGGAAAATATCACACACCATATCCGGTACACTGATGCGTTGATAAACACGCAGGTTACTGGTTAACGTCAACATTTTCAGCCACGGTTCAACTCGCGCCTGATAACAAAACTGACCATCGGTAAAACCTTGTTGCTGCAATTCCGTCAATATGCCATGCACAATACGGTGATTTGGTGCATCACCAATACGAAATGCCAATGGTTTACCAATATAAGACTCCAGTTTGTCCCAGTCCGCGCTGGAATAAAGCTCGGCAGAAAAGGAATAAGGACGAGACAAGCGCTCTTCTCCTCTGATTTTACTCAGCGCCACAATATCTGACAGACTGCCGATAACCTGTAAAAAACGATTCTTTTGCCCTAACAGCATATTTTCTCACCTGAATTTTTTGTTCAAACCGTATAAGGACTCACACATTCTCCCAGATACACATGCTGAATATGGGTATCGCCGGTATCCCCCAAACAACCGCCCCATCCCAATCGACGGCTGCCATTTAATCTATTGCCTCGCCCATCGTGCTGTACCAACAATTCCAGCGAGAAAGAGAGCAACGGACCAGCAAATTGCCACACCCACCGCGTCAATCTGCGATATCGTTCATTTCCCGGCATAAAATCGGCGCGCTGCTGGGCTGCAAACGGACCCAGCTGAATATGAAATCCTGACTGAATATCCCAGTAAGCACGCCCCAACATCGGGTTATCACCCAACAAACTGCGGCCCAGGCAACAACAGTGCATTTGCTCTACATATTGCCAACGTCCCCGAAACGGCTGAATACTGATCGCCATGTTAAATTCCCGCTGTAACAGATGTTGCAAATTCACCATTGAGCGGACAGATGTTGCCAACAAGCCAACGCAGGCAGGATAAACATGCTGAGTTTCACTTGCTGTTAATTGCCCGGCAACTGCTGGAATGATCGCGGGTAACGCCCGACGGCTTCGCAATTCTGCATTAACAAATAACCGATATTTCTGCCACGCCTGAAAACGCAGACTGAGCAGACGATGGGTAAAAATATCAATAAACGCTTGAGCTGATTCATCGCCATAGCGATAACGCCGATCAATCAGCCATTCGGTATAGCGCAACGGCAATGCACCAAACGTTCCCAGCAACCCAAAGTGATACACCGCCATGTGATACTGTTCACCCTCTTGCTGCGGTGACAACAAAGCATCCACTTCACTTTCCGGCGCATCCAGCGTAAGGACCGAGCTAAATTGCACCACATCATCAGGAGTAATTTCTGTCTCACCACTCCGCCGATAGTGACAGCATTTAAGCAGACGACGAACATTCTGATAAAAGCGGCCACCAGCCAGACGTATCCTATTTTCTAAAGCCATGTCAGCCTCCCGCTACGACGAGGCCAACGACGCATACTATTATTGACCGACTCCAATTGAATCACTGTCTGCGTGAAACTATTAATTGGCGCATACATAGCGATAAAACGTTCCAGTAGACTGCAAAAAAGATAAAAATCGACAAACTCACCCGCCTGTGTCTGGAATGTCAACGTCACTTCCAATCCACGCGCCAGAGAATAGGGATCAGCCGGATTCAGGCGTGCACTCACCGGCACAACCGCAATCTGTTGTAACTGTGCAATTAACTGCGATATAGCGGGATCACTATGTAAGTTGTACAGCTCCAGCGTCTCTTTCAGGCACTGAACGCCTTGCGAGCCACTCAGCAACATTTGGTTCAGATTGAGCTGTGATACCAAACGCCAGTTCAATGCGCAGTTCGGTTGTGGGCGCACCGGAAATCGGGGGCGGATCAATCCCAGAATTTTTACGCCCGGCAAAGCAACTTCTGATTCAAAATCCCCATCAGGATGACCATTGCTCAACAGCCGTGGCATATCACGATTGGTACAGGTTAAATTCAATACCACCACATCGGTTTCTGACTTTAATTGCTCACCACTGCTATCGGAAAAACCGATAAACATATTCATTCCTGTTTCGTTGTGCCTGAGTGAAGGGCGCGGTGATGCTTGCCAGAACAACAGAGGCTGTTCGCCATCTTGTGTGTGTTCAATACCGAATAATGACGGTATCGATCTAGAACTTAATTGCTCCTGCTGACGTCTGACAATCTCAACCCGATTGATGGTATAGACTTCCATACTTTGTGGACGACGCGCATCCGGCTGAACCAGATATTCGTGCTCAGTTTCCAACGGGATAATCGGTTCCGCCTGATGAGAAAAAAGATTTACTACGGGTACACAATTTAGCCGAAACGTTTCGTTATCCACTTTATCGCTCATACGCTCAATACGACGCAGCGCAGCACAATCCTTAAGCCGGAAACGATAATGCAGTTCTCCGGCTGATTTAGTGATTAAACCCGCATCAGGCAACGGAATATCCAGAAATAGGAACCGTTCAGGAAAACTAAAATAATCGCGGAACAGATGATGAGTCGGATTTATCATCAGATCATCAGCGCACAAGTTATCCTGCGGCTCGAAACCCACGACCTGAATATCTCGGCCATCCATATTGAATACGCGCTCACCCAACCGACATTCCAGTTGCTTAACCTGCGCCGATAACAGTTCATATAAGCTATGGGCCAATATCGGCGTTCCATGTAAGTACAACCGAATATGGCGCGCCTGAAAGCTGGCCCCCGGCCACAGCGTGAAATTCAGCGTTAAGATAAAATCCCGATCATAAGGATCTGGCATCAGTTCTGCGTAGGTTAAATCCAATGGCAACATTTCCAGCGGATATACCGTGCGGAAACGGCAAGCCACATCACCGACTGGCTGAGAAATTAACGGCGTATGCCGTGCTACTGTCATCACGCCAGTCACACCCGATGCCAACGGGTCTTGCTGAAACTGTACCAACGACACCGACGGGATCTGACGTAAGAATTGTGGCGCCAGTACTTCCAGCATTGCGTTGTTCAATTCCGGCATATCTTCATCAATACGTTGATGAATCTTGGCCGTCAGAAAAGCAAAAGATTCTACTAACCGTTCTACATGGGGATCTTCTGAAACGCCCTCCGCAAATCCAAGACGTTTAGCAATTTTAGGAAAATGCTGAGAAAAAGCGGCACCATATTGCCTTAAATAACTCAGCTCCCGATTATAATAAGTCAGTATTTTCTGTGGTAATAACATCATATTATGATCTGTCCCATGAAATTGAATAGGTATAAGCGGTACTGCTCCATGAGATAGAAAACACAATCTGCTCGTTGAAAAAAATTCCACTCACCCAAAAAGTAATATTCTCCGGTGTATTTTTTTGTAATGTAATAACGACATTTTTCAGGCGTGGTTCAAACCAGGAAATAGCTTGGTAAATATTATTATTCAGTGCATCAATACGCTCATCATCCGAAATATCAACACTAATCACATCAGAAACGCCATAATTTAAAACTGATTTCGGTAACTCACCAAATAAAGGTAAAACTGCGGAAATCGGTCTTGATGAAAATAACATATTCAGATCGAACATGAGGCTTTTCACAACTTCCTGATGTGACCAAGTGGGCGTTACACCACGTTCTTCATTTTGTGGATGATCATCTTTCAGACGATGGAGAAATGAAGGTTGAATCATAATATCCTTTCTTTCTGGTTAAAACTGCCGGCCAAAGGCCGGCAGTAAACAGTAAAAATTACTGTTTTTTGTTCTCGATGAGATCCCAACCTTCTGGACCTGCTTTGCTGCCTTTGGTGCCGTCTGGGCTGAGTGGTGTGAATGTCCATTTAATTTTAGAATAAGTGATGGAAAATTGCTCTTGCGGGAATTCGCCGCCACGTGAACAAGTTTCATGGACATCGGAGATAATACATTCGTCCATTTCAACTTCCGCGTAAGGGTGCATTTCTCCTTTGAAAATCGTACAGATTGCCAATTTCACATTCTTAATCGCAGTCCCCTGCGCTGCCGCGGACAACAGTTTGATAGAACTGGTATCCATCACCTTCACACAATCGATGGTGCGGAAATCCGCTGCACCAACAGTAATCTTACGTTTACCACTGTCTGCAATACGTGCGTGGTTGAACACCCCAAAATTGACATGCTCCAGTTCAATCCAACTTTTATGTTGGCTGTCGGTACTTTCACCTGGAATACTATCAATTTGTAAAAAAATAGAAGAACTCATAATTAACTACTCCTGTTATTTGTAATAGAATAGGATAAATATTAATAAATAAAATAATTAGGCAGCCGAAGACGGTGGTAAATCTGCAACCAACCGTAAAGACATACTTAACCCCTCTAATTGGAAGTGTGGCCTTAAATAAGCTACTGCACGATATGTTCCAGGCGAACCGGGAACTTCAACAACATCAACTCTTGCCTCCCGCAATGGATGGCTGGCTTTAATTTCTGCGCCGACAGTATCAGAGCCAACAATATACTGGCTGATCCAACTTTGCAGATAAGTCTGGCATTCTCCACGGGACATAAAACTACCCACTTTGTCACGCACAATCATTTTCAAATAATGTGCAAAACGAGAGGTCGTCATAATATATTGCAATTGTGTTGATAATTTCGCATTAGCATTTGCCAAGTCAGAATTATATTTCCTGGGTTTATTTGGCGACTGCACTGAGAAAAATGCAGCGTAGTCAGTACCTTTATAATAAACCAGCGGAATAAAGCCTAATTCTGCCAATTCTTTCTCACGGCGATCTGAAATAGCCACTTCAGTCGGACATTGCAGCATTTTTTCGCCAGACACAGAGGAGTAATGATGAGTCGGCAATGCCTCTACCAATCCCCCGCCTTCCACACCGCGAATCGCGGCACACCAGCCATATTGTTCAAACGCAGCCACCATACGGCCAGCCAATGCATAAGCGGCGTTAATCCACAGATAACTGCTGCTGTCCCCTTCTCTCATCTGCTCTTCAAAACAGAACTGTTCAACCGGGATGGTTTTTGCTCCGTAAGGCAAACGTCCAATCACTCTTGGTAAAGTTAGGCCGACATAGCGGGAGTCATCAGATTCCCGGAAGCGTTTCCAACGCAAATAGTCGGATGTGTCAAACAGCTTGGACAAATCACGCGGACGCGGTAGTTCTCCAAAATCATTCAGCCCCAACATGCCTGCATTAGCCGAACTGATAAACGGTGCATGGGCGGCAGCCGCCACATGAGAAATCTGCTCCAGTAAGTAAAGATCTTCTGGGCTGTTATCAAAATCAAAATCACCAACAAATGCCGAGTAAGGTTCACCACCAAAGGTACCGTACTCATGTTCATAAATATTTTTAAACAGCATTGACTGATCGAAATCAGAAGCCGATTTAAAGTCTTTAATCAAATCGGTTTTTGTCGCGTTCAACATGCGAATCTGGGTATTCTCAGTTTCACTCTGATCGAGTAACCCTTTAAGCCCCGTCCAGGATGATTCCAGACACTGGAATTCTGGATGATGCAATACCAAACTCAGTTGGGCGGACATCAGCGCATCAATCGCGGCGATACGCTCCTCAATGCTGTTTACCAAATCACCAGAAACCACTAATGAGCCCGCAGTCACTTCTGCTAAAAACTGGTCGAGTTGGCTTTTTACCCGATCACGATCCGTTTCACGACGAATGGCCTGAGTGTTATCAATAATCTGATCAAGAAAATCGCCGCTGGTTTCCGTTGCTTTCAATTCTTGCTGTTCAACAACGCTCTGTTCCATGCTGTCCTCACTGTGCATTGTTATCTTCCGGAATATTGTTATTTTCCGGGGTGGCGTCATCCGCGGTATTTTCTGTGACGGCGGTTTCCGCTCCCTCATTTACCTGCGGTAATTTATCCGCATGTTCAGCAAGAATTTCCGCCAGACGGTCACGCAATTTTTCATTACTCAATGCACGACCTTTCAAATCACTCAATTTGCTGCGAACTTCCAGTAAATTACGCAGTGGCTCAATCTGCTTCGCCAGATTCTCTGGGGTAAAATCAGCCATTGATTTAAATCGCAAATCAACATTAATAAATCCACTCTGACCCGGCAGAGCACTTTCAACCTGTAATTCCAACGAAGGTGATAAACCTTCCATCACAGCATTAAAATTATCTTTATCAACATGCATAAAACGACGTTCACGCATAGGAATTGATTGCTCAGCAAATTGCCCAATCACACCAATAACCAAAGGCAATTCTTTTTTCTCGACCGCACCACCTAATTCGACATCATAAGTAATCTGAACACGGGGCGGCCTTACTTTATCAAGCTTACGTTGAGTATTCATGGCACCTTTTTACCTTTATATATGACAGGAAGTGCAAACTTACTTACGTTAAACCGCACCAAACCTGATTAAATAACCGAACAAGATGAGATAAACGAAGATATCAATTAACATCTATTTATAACAACTTAATATGCTGTAGCACATTTAATGATATTTAAAATCCACCGTGTGTCGGCTGGTAAATAAATTCTCACGTATATTGACTTAATGCAAGCTTATCAAAGTGAAATATCATGCAATGAATTCCGCCAAATTATCTAATTGATTGTATTTAATGGGAAAACCAAAAGTTATATATTATAATTAAAATGTATTTTCGGACTTGTCTTATTTCTTATTTGACCATCTTTAATAATTAAAATCTGACTTGTCAGAAAAATAAAAATATAGATGGAATTAGGATTTTATTTAATTATGGCTTTCCTAACATTGGAATAAAATACCTTGGTCATATTCAAGACTTTTAATAAAGACAAATCGACTAACTACCTAAATATGATTAATTAAGATGTCACGACCTGATGAGTTTTTACTGGAAATTATATCTGAATTAATAGATAAACACTTATACCCGTCATCTTTCAAGTTGCTTCTTTGTTGGCTGCACTCACTCACCCCAGTCACATAGTTATCTATGCTCCCGGGGATTCGCTCCCTTGCCGCCGCGATGCATCTTGAAATCTATTGGGTATATTACAAATAGCCGGATAATTGCATAAAAAATAAGATACAGGGCCACATTAGACCCCGTATTACTACAAATTATGAATTGTGATCAGCGGTGCACGTTATTTATATTCTTCCTGTAACTTCTTTTGTCTCAAGTTCCACGGTGAATCTTCTGGCATTTGGACACGAATATCTAAACGGCAATAGTCGGGAATATCACAGGGTTCTCCATCCTGATAGAATATTTTGTTACCCTCGTCATCAATAGATTTGACTCGCCAGTTCTGAAACATTTCAGGCAAATGTGAATGTTGACGGTGGAAAGTTTTAACAATAATGGAACCATCAGGTTGAACATGATCCTTAACAAAAATCAGTTCGAGATTATTGTTATCGTGAGGAACAGAAATACCCCCATGTATTCCCCAACCACCATCCGCGTTATACCCTAAAATATTTGATAGGTGATATATGCCGGTCCCTTCTTTTTTAACTTCTGCGCTCTTTGATTCTTCATTAGTTGAGAATGTGCCATCAGGATAAATTTCTACTACCGGAGAGGCTCGTTTAAGGAATCCATTATTATCTGGTTTAGCGTTTCTATCATCCCAAAACCTGCGTGTAGATTGTCTTTTGCTATCGGCGTTTATACTATCTGTACGATATGTATCGCCTTCATGCATGAAAACTAATCTGTGACTCCATACTCCCTCAATGCCTTCGCTTGATGCACCATTTACATTACTAAATCTTAACTGGACTCCATACACATTTGGCAACCCATATCGAGTGACGAAAGGCGTATTAGGGGCAACCCAAGAATAACCGTTATATATGTTTTCCCATCCATTCAAATTAGTAAAACGCATTGCATCATTAATTGATGCAGCCCCCACATCCCCCGCATTCAGACTAACGTCACCGGTCAATGCTTTACCATTTATTTTCCGGTCATTGGGTACTTTACTATTAATATTTTCACGCAATGAATTGACGATTTCCTGCACCAATTTTTGTGTCACTGCCAATGTGTCACTATTACCAACGACATTGGTAAGCTGAACAACCCCTTTTTGTGTTAATGAAGCGATAGGCATTCCTTTTGCAATTTTTTGTTTCAATGCCGTATCTAATTGTCCAATAAGTTTCGTTATATCACCATCATCCAAAACATCACTGCCAGATTCTCTCGCAATAAATTCGGCTACAACGGATGATATTACTGACGATTGACGCAGTGCCTTATTTAAAAAATGAACATGAATAGAACTATTTGGTGCTAATCCAGTCTGTAACTCTGGACTATTTTCATATAAATTTTGATCCACTACATTAGCACCACTCTTAATAGAGAAAGCTTTAAAATCATTTCTTTGACTCATATATTATTCCTAAATTAAATTATTGAAAAACTCACTTTAATTTATACTCAAGATACTTCAAAGTGCATGTTTGAAAAAGATTATGTTGTTGAATTTAAATGTTTTTATGTCTGACGACTCAAGCATCTTGAAGTTCATTCGGTATATACCCATTACTCATAACACAGCGATAAGCTCGTTTTTACACGAGCTTTTATTAAATTAAATCGCAGATTTAAAAAATATTTAAATACGGTAAAATCATTGCGGTTTTTCAGGCCAGTTAATATCTGATGCCAATGAAATATCAACCCGACTTAATAATACTAGATACTTTTTCCAATCGAGTAATAACGCCTTTTCAGCTTCCGATGCCATTTCAGTTTCAACCGCATATTGCAATACCATTATGGCCTCATTGGCTTGTTGGCGGAAAATATCACGTTGTTGTTCTGCCTGTTTAATCTGACTGGCTTGTTGCGCTTCAATATCCGTTACCCATTTTTCACCATCCCATTGATCAAAATCAGTCGCCGGTGGCTCGAATGTCAATGTTTCTGCTAATTCACCCAGTTCAGAAACTTCCTGTTGTGTACCCGTTTGTGTGTCGTAAGCTATTTTCCCTCGATGGTCAGGGACAATTTCCCAATGGCTTTCGTCCGCACTGCGACGCACAGCCAGATTATCGGCATCAGGAAGATTTGGCGCATCAGGATAAGAATGTGCGGATACACCTATCCCTTCTGCCACATATTCAACATTAGTGCCAACGAATTCTCTCGAATAAGGATTAACATGATAAATCTTTATCCAACCGGCTTTAGTTGCTAAACCATCTTCACCTAATATAGCGGTTTCAGTATCTAAGATATTTTCGTGTGTCATTATTATTCTGCCTTTACGATGTAGTTAAATGCGATATTGCGAGGGCGATTTTCATTTGCGGTTGGAACCATACGTGATGCGTCAAAAGTTATATCATCTACTCCATCACCGATATTCGATATCTGGCTTGTGGCTATAACATATGGCTCATCAAATTTCGCACCAAAACAGCCAATTGTCTTGAATATGTTTGGATAAATCTGCACCCTTCGGGCTGAGAATCCTCCGGTAATATTTCTAATTGCATCACTCTGGTTTGTCAGAAGTAATCTACCCCCATCAATTCCGCGGCCATCATCCCAACCACGAATAAACTCACCTCTTAAATCGGGCAATCTGCCATTAGGATAAGCTTCTGCTAATTTCGGATATTGTGATCTACTAAAAGCGGAACCATTACAAGTAAAATAACCGGAAGGTGGATATGGCAACGGCCAAGGAATAGGAGAACCAACAGGAATTTCACTGGTTGTTTTTACCAATTTATCTACTTCTGCTCGAGTATACACTTCCGCCCGAGTGTATGCCCCCACATCACTCGCGTTCAGATTAATATCCTCGGTCAACGCTTTACCATTTATTTTCCGGCTATTAGGTACTTTGCTATCAATATTTCCACGCAATGAATTGACGATTTCTTGCACTAACTTTTGTGTCACTGCTAATGTGTCATTATTACCTATCTCATTAGTCAGTTGAACAATGCCTTTTTGTGTCAATGAGGCACTGGGAATTTCTGCTGTAACTTTTTGTTTTAACGCCTGATTTAATTGCACGGTAAGTTTAGCTATATCACCATCATCCAAAACATCACTACCCGATTGTGTCGCGATAAAATCAGCCACAACAGATGATATGGTTGATGATTGACGCAATGCCTTATTTAACAAGTGAACATCGACAGGACTATTGGGTGTCAATCCAGTCTGTAACTCTGGGCTATTTTCATAAGAATATTGACTCACCACATTAGCGCCACTCTTAATAGAAAAAGCCTTAAAATCATTCTTTTGACTCATATACCCCTCTTAAATTAAATAATATCCTTCTATAATCAACATATTAAATTATTGTACAAGTAACTTCTCCCAATTGGGGGCATTCATAGTCTAGTTCATAAAAACAATAATGGATTGTTTTTATAAATTACAGGATTAATTATTTTTGTATAATAGGTGAAAAATAATTACACAAACACAAAATCATTATTCACAACTCTTATTTTTTACTTTCATTTTTCGTGGGAATAATATTTACTGGATTTACTATAATCTAATGATAATAAAAAATCGCAAATATTCCCATATGAAAATAGTGAAAATAAAAATAGGAAAATAATCTAGAAGAATGACCAATATGAATATTTTTCCAATTATTTTCTGGCTTTTTCCGTAAAAAAGCTAACGCAATTGCTGTGATATTGCCTCAGCATTGCCAGACAGAGGGAAAGGTTTTTACCTGTTCGTGCAATAACAAAAGTCCGCTTTTTGCAAGTCACTTTTGTCTGAAATGAGATCTATTTTGTGATGTATGTCACATAATTAAACAAAAAAGTAAAATTAATTTGAAATTATTAACATTGGTTATTAAATGATTAATATTAATGTGTTTTTATATATTTTGTAACAG